>JBEIPH010000183.1:0-3740 GCA_040377115.1 Micavibrio sp.
CAATTGGCGAACGTCAGGCCCGCAGATATTGCCTGACGGCGGAGCGTTTTGATGGCGCAACCGCAGCGCGCATCGGTTTGGCACACGAAGCTGTGCCTGTCGGCGGGCTTGATGCGGCGGCAGATAAAATTATTGCCGCCCTTAAAGATGGCGGCCCCGCCGCCCAAAAGCGCGGTAAAAAACTGATACTTGATATCGCGCGCCGCATGATTGACGAAGATGTCATTCGTCTGACGGTTGAGCAAATTGCCGAAGCACGCGCCAGTGACGAGGGCCGCGATGGCCTTGGCGCGTTTTTGAATAAAACCGAACCTTCCTGGCGCAAGAAGTAAGAATTACTTCGGGAAGCATCCCTTGATGGCCTCGCTCAGGGCGCGGATCGACTGGATATTTTTGTTTTCAGCACGGTAAATCAGACAATGGCGGTCTGTCACGCTCGGCGATTTTGGCAGGCGTGTTAGTTTATGCATGGCGCGTGCGGCAACCTTTGATGGCAAAATGCCGTAACCGCACCCCGCCGCCGTCAGCTCAGCAATGACCTCGAGGTTTGATGAAACCAAGGTGCGTTTAAAACCCAGACCAGCCTTGGGTAATTTGCGCTGAATTTCCTGCGTTTGCAGCAGGTCGGGGTCGCAAATCAACACATCGCGGTTGGCTTTTGGCATGTCGGGCTGATACCAGATTGTCACATCGTCCTGCGTTAGCGGCGTGATGATCAGATCAGGGTGGGGTACTGGATTAACCACAATGCCCATATCGGTGCGCAGGCTGATAATATCCTCCGCCACACGCCGTGAAACATCGTGTTTTAAAGTGACTTCAAGGTTTGGGTGTTTTGCCAGCAGATCACCCAGAAACAGACGAAAGATATTGCGTGCCATAGATGGGTGGCAGCCAATGGTGTAAACACCACCGACATCCTGCACGGCACTGCGCGCCCCTTCGCGCAAGATTTCCCATTGATCGATCAGTGCGCGGGCGTGACGGTAAAGATGCTTGCCTGCTGCCGTCAGTGTTGCGCCCTTGCGGCTGCGCAGTAACAGCGGCGCGCCCACAGCATGCTCCAGCCTTTGCATGGCCAGCGTTAATGAGGGCTGGCTGATGCCAAGTCGCTCTGCCGCACGGCTGAGGTTTTCGGTCTGTGCCACACCCAGAAAATAACGCAAATCGCTGGCGGATATATCCATAGCTTTCTCCTATGATAATTATAATATAACTATATTATACCTATGAATAGCACAAGGCTAAGGTTTGGTTATCGGAGCGGGCCACAGTGGCCTACCAAAACAAAACCAAGGAGAAACCCCATGTGCGGACCATACTTTAACTTTGCAGCGCGTCAGGCCAGCGAATACCACGTTCACATTTACTTTGAGGCAGGCAAGGACAGTGAGTGGCAGGCGGATTTACTGGCAATGGATCTGCAAATCCTGTTCCGCAAAGATGTCAGCGACCTGCACCGTGTAGGCAAGATTGGCCCGCACACGCAGAACAACATCAGCCTTGATATAACCCCAGAGTCTTTTGGCAAGGTTGTGGCCTGGCTGCAGCTGGTTAACCCAGGTCTGTCCATTCTGGTACACCCACGCACAGGGGATGAGGTGTTTGACCACAAAAAAGCGGCGCTATGGCTTGGTCAACCCGTGGCCTTTAACGAGAGGTTTTTCGAGGCAATCAGCACGCCGAAGAAAATCGCCAACGGTCCGAAAAGATAATTTGATGATGTCCAGCAAAGGGCGGGGCCGAAAGGTTCCGCCTTTTACTGTATGTAGCAGAGGGTGTGTTTAACTATTTGGTAAATAAGCGTAAAATGCATATTTAACGTATTAATTATAGACATAATAATTTATATGATGTAGTGTTCATTTGCACAACAACTAGAAAATTTTGGAGAACAGCTATGGACGACATTAAAGGCGCTAAATTACACCTGCTGACCTTTGCAGAGGGCAAGCCCCCGGTGAAAAGCATCATCGATCAGGCAGATGCCATGGATAGTGCGATCACAACCTATTTCAATGCTGCCGCGCAGAGTTCACAGCAAACACATGCATTGAAACAGTTGGTGGCTGTTACGGTGGGTGCGGTTGATTCCGAAACGACTGGTATTATCAGGTCGATCACCGAAAAGTACCGAGCTCCGAAGCAGGGCTGATTTTTAAAAAAGCCCCCATTTATAAAACGCACTAAAAGTACTTAAGTGCGTGGCGGTTGCGCTTTGGGTGATTTGGTCGAGGCGGCTGGAACGCGATAGAGGATTTCTTCCTGATTGGCGCGGAAAAGAATTTCGTTCACGCTGCGTTTGCGCTCAGCCCATTCCTTGCCGTGCAGGGCATGCGCAGGATCGTTGGCACAGGCAAGAAATATCTCCGCCCCCAGTTGAACGACGTGAGGTGAGGGGCATTTAATAATCAGATCATAAAGTGCTTTGAGGCCCTCTGACATGCCGCCCTCTTTATAGGCACGGCGGCAGGGCGCAAAGACCGTGTTGAGGTCATCAACCAGAGCCGTGCTGGGCGTGAATTCCAGCGCAAAGCGGCGGGCAAGACCCGCGATGTCAGATACAGAAAGCCCTTTGAAATCGATATTATTTCTGCGTTTTTCAATGGCGCGGGTGGTGGGATAGTAATAATGCGTGCCATATGACTTGCTGTTAAAGACAAATGATCTGGCAAGCTCTTGGGCATTATGTGTCAGCCGTGTTTGCTGTGTGCCAAAACGCTGGTAATGACGCAGCTGCGCATAGGCCTCGGCCATGTTTTCTGACAGCAGGTCACGGTCAGCACTACTGCTGGGGGTATAAAGACCGCCTGGCATAACCAGATGGCCCAGTTCGTGATCAAGCGTGTGCAGCAGATCAAGGCTTTGTTGATGGCTGAGTGGTTGATTGCCCTTGGGGATTTGTTTGTCGCCCAGAAAAATCAAACTGATTTTCTTGCGTTTGTCTTGATCAGCATAAGCACGGATGGTGCCAGATTTTTTGGCGCAGAGTATGGCGGTTTCATGATTGGCGATATAACTGCCAACCGCGACCTCGTTCGCAAAGCCGTGTTTTTTGAAATCGAAATTTTTTGAAACGTAATAGATGTTCTCGCGGGCGTCATAAATCATCAGCCTGCCTGCAAGGAAGGGAAAGGCTTCCTCGCTTTCACGGATGAAAGCGTGCAGGACATCGCCAAGGGTTGTGATCCGCGTGGTCATTGTTCAGCCTTGTTTAAACAAGAGTTGAATCATTATGCATATAAATTTGCCCGCGCCAAATCCATAATTAAGTCATTGTTTTTAAATGATTTTTTACAAACTTTCCTTTTGCTGCGCGCTGCGGCACTCTATAAGCCATAGCAAACAACAAGCGCGGAGCCCAAATGCCCATTGATACTTTTGCTGCCTATCAGCAGGCGGCGCGCAAAACCGCCTTTTGCCCCAAAGATCACAAGATAACCTATGCAACCATGGGGCTGGCGGGTGAGGCGGGCGAGCTTGCCAATAAAGTCAAAAAACTGATGCGTGGCGACACCAACCGCGATGAATTGCTGGCCGGTATCAAGGCGGAAATGGGCGATATTCTTTGGTATCTGGCCGCTTTGGCGGATGATTTAGACGTCGATCTGGGGCAGGTTGCCGATGAAAACATCACCAAGCTTCAAGACAGATTTGCGCGCGACAAACTGCGTGGTGATGGCGATTTCCGCTGATCTGCCGCCTTGTCAGTACCCGCCAACAGGCTTATAACTAGACCA
>JBEIPH010000134.1:0-4408 GCA_040377115.1 Micavibrio sp.
CGAATCTCTCCGGGCACGCCACTTCCCTTTATTGCAGCAGGCTAAAATGACCTTCGATCAAATCACATGGGATGAGTTCATGCGGGTGGCGCTGCACTTTGGCACGATTGTGCGGGCCGAGGAATTCGCCGAGGCGCGCAAGCCTGCCTATAAGCTGTGGGTCGATTTCGGCCCTGAGATTGGCGTGCGCAAATCATCTTCTCAGATCACCACGGCCTATCCCGACCCATCGGTGTTGATCGGCAAACAGGTTTTATGTGTGCTGAATTTTGGCGACAAGCAGGTGGGGCCTTTTATCTCTCAATTCCTGACCACGGGGGCCAATACGGCGTCGGGTGACATTGTACTGGTGACCCCTGAAAAACCAGTCCCCAACGGTGCGAGGCTTTTGTGATGCAAAAATGGATCGATATTTTTGAAGTCAAAGCAGCCGAGCTTTACCCTGCAAGCGATCCTTCACACGATCTGTTGCACATTCGCCGCGTGGTACGCATGGCCAAACGTCTGGCCGCCGAGGAGGGCGCTGATTTATCCATCGTCATTCCCGCCGCGTATTTTCATGACATGGTGAATGTACCAAAAAATGATCCGCGCCGCGCGCAAGCCTCCCGTCTGTCGGCAGAGGCGGCGGTTGAATATTTGAAATCTGTTGGCTATCCGGCAGATGAAGCAAAGCTGGCCGCGATTGCCCATGCGGTGGCGGCCCACGGTTTTAGTGCGGCGATAAAACCTGAAACCATCGAAGCCAAGGTCGTGCAGGATGCAGACCGTCTGGACGGGCTGGGTGCCATCGGCCTTGCGCGGATGTTCACGGTGTCGGGTTTGTTGGGGCGGCCCTATTACGATGACTCTGATCCGCTGGGGCAGGCAGGCCGCCGTTTTGATGATGCGGTGTTTTCAATTGACCATCTTGAAGTCAAACTGTTTCGCACGGCTGAAACCATGCAGACCGCCGCCGGAAAGGCCGAAGCGGCCGCACGGGTCGAGGTCATGAAAAACTGGCGCGCCCGTTTGATGCAGGAAACCGGCCACGCGGCCTGAAAATCAGCCCCTAAATCGTTTTTGCTGGGGGGTTGAACAGGGCTGGCGGCAGGTCTATAAAATACCTGTTTGCAACATACACCTTAAAAGGCCTGCCATGACCCGTCTTTATCGTTTCCTTATCCTGTCTATCGTTGGTTTTGTTATGGGCGCGGGTTTGGCCTATGTGCAGGTCAAGCGCGAGGCGCAAAATGCACCTGCCACCGTGATCGAGGTTGGCGAAAAGGCAGCAGAAGAAAGCAAAACCGATATCGGCACGGCACCAACCGAAATGGCGCTGAATACCGCGGCAGATGACGTGGGCGCGGCTGAAGCTGCCCCCGTACAGGCCGACCCGACCAAGCCAGCAGTTGCCGGTGCGGCGCTGGGTGGTCCGTTCAGTCTGACAGATCATAATAGCGTGGCCGTAACACATGAAAGCTGGCCGGATAAATACAAGCTGGTCTTTTTTGGTTTTACCCATTGCCCCGATATTTGCCCAGCCGCGCTTGATAAAATCACAACAGCGCTCAAGATGCCTGGTGTACCAGCCGATCGTATCCAGCCGCTGTTTATCACCATCGACCCCTCGCGCGACAAGCCCGAGGTTATGAAAGAATATCTTGCCGCCTATCACCCCTCGATCCTTGGCCTGACCGGTACGGATGACCAGCTGAAACAGGCAGAGAGCAGCTATAAAGTTTATGCGGCAAAGGTCGATGGTGCGGATGCTGAAAATTACACCATGGCGCATTCATCCTATGTCTTTTTGATGTCCCCCACAGATGAACTGCTGGATATTTTTAAAGACGAAGACCCCGCCAGCCTGATGGCTGAAAAAATCTCGGCACGGTTTGCCGATCAACCCTGATGCAGGCGCTGCACGGCGATATCCGCGCGACGGCCATTGGTATTTGCGCGGTCCTCTTTTGGGGTATGTCGGCGCTGCTGGTGCATTGGGGGCGTAGTCTTCCGGCCTTTGAGGTCTTGACGATTTCCTTTGGTCTTGGCGGCATCTTGTACGCCCTGTGGGGGCGCATTTCCCATGGCGGCTTTGGCTTTTTACGCCAGCCCTGGCATTACTATGCGGTGGCGATTTTTTTTGTTTTTGGCTGTAATGCCTGTTACACGCTGGCTTTGCGTATGTCGCCCATCGTTGCCGCCAACCTGATCAATTACCTCTGGCCGTTGATGATTGTGCTGCTGTCTGTGCCCATGTTGGGGCGTCCTTTGCGCTGGTGGCACATGGGTGGTGCCTTGCTGGGCTTTGGTGGCTGTGCGTTGCTTGTCGCGGGTGGGGCGCAGCTGACGTTTTCATCAGCGCATGTGCCGGGTTATCTCTATGCCTTTTTTGCGGCCATCAGTTGGGCGGTTTATTCGCTGTTGTTAAAAAGATTTTACAGCGATGTGCCCGTGCAGGCCTTGGCCGTGGTGTTTATAGGGGTGGCGCTGTGCAGCATGATGGGGTTGCCTGCTGATTGGCTTTACGATGGCGTTGTTAACCAGCCCTGGCGCATGCCGGCGGGGTATGAGCTGGTATCCGTTATCATGACGGGCTGCTGCACCCTGATGATGGCCTATGCCTGCTGGGATTACGGGGCCAAAAAGGGCGATGTGCGGGTAATGGGGGCGGCGTCTTATTTAACGCCGTTGCTGTCGACCTTGGTTTTGGGGCTTGTTGGCGGTATTTCCGTATCATCGGTTGCGTGGATTTCCTGCGCCTTGGTTATTGGCGGGGCATTATTGGGCAGCGCGCGCGAGCTTTTCGGGCTTAAAGAGGCTGTAAGTTAAATTACATAATATTTTGACGCATTGCACCGTGATGGACCTTGCAGAGAATCCCGCGCCCGTGCTAAACACTGCGCACTAATATAAACGGGCTTTTACAGGCCCATAAATCCAAGTGGGATACGAGGACAAAGACGGATGAGCGCACCCGGCCAGAATGATATCGCCAGACGCTATGCGACCGCCCTTTTTGAACTGGCGAAGGATGCCGGTCAGGTAGATCAGATCGAAGCTGATCTGCGTCAGATACAAGCGGTTGCTGCTGATCGTACTGTTTTTGAGCGCTTTGCACAAAATCCAACCCTGCGCCGTGCCGATCAGGTCAAAGCCGTTAGCGCGATCGCAGATGAACTGAAACTTTCCGCACTCAGCAAAAAATTTATTGGTGCGATTGCCGAAAACCGCCGCCTGTCCGCACTTGGTGCCGTTGCCGCAGCTGCGCTGGCACTGATCGCCGAACACAAAGGCGAAGTTTTTGCCAGCGTGACAAGCGCGGTTGCACTTGATGCCGAGCAAACACAACAACTGACCGCACACTTGCAAAAAGTGACGGGCAAAAAAATTCGCCTAGACCTGCACGTTGATGCTGCCCTGATCGGTGGCCTTGTCGTGCGCGTTGGCTCCAAACTGATGGACAGCTCGATCCGCACAAAACTGGATCGTCTGAGCCGCAGCCTAACATCATCGACCACCACTGCCGACAGTAAGAAAATGAAAGAGGTAGCTTAAACCATGGAAATCCGTGCCGCTGAAATTTCCTCCATCCTGAAAAACCAGATCGCCAAATTCGGCGCCGAAGCCGATGTGGCTGAAGTTGGTCAGGTCGTCTCCGTTGGTGACGGCGTTGCCCGCGTTTATGGCCTCGACAAAGTAAAAGCCGGCGAGATGGTTGAATTCTCCAACGGCATTAAAGGTATGGCCCTTAACCTTGAAACCGACAACGTCGGTGTGGTTATTTTCGGTGACGACCGCGACATTAAAGAAGGCGACACCGTTCGCCAGACCGGCGAGATCGTTTCCGTCCCCGTGGGCAAAGAACTGCTGGGCCGCGTTGTTGACGCGCTTGGCAACCCGATTGATGGCAAAGGCCCCATCAAGTCAAAAGAAATGCGCCGCGTAGACGTGAAGGCGCCTGGCATCATCGCCCGTAAATCGGTACACGAGCCGATGCAGACGGGTGTAAAGGCGCTTGACGCGCTGGTGCCAATTGGCCGTGGCCAGCGCGAGCTGATCATCGGTGACCGCCAGACCGGTAAAACCGCGATCGCAATCGACACCATTCTGAACCAAAAAGAAGTCAACAAAGGCACAGACGAGAAGAAAAAACTCTACTGCGTTTACGTGGCTGTTGGTCAAAAACGCTCCACCGTTGCCCAGCTGGTTAAAACACTGGAAGACAACGGCGCGCTTGAATACTCCATCATCGTTGCCTCAACCGCTTCCGAGCCAGCGCCGCTGCAGTATCTGGCACCTTACACCGGTTGCACGATGGGTGAATATTTCCGCGACAACGGCATGCACGCACTGATCGTTTACGATGACCTGTCCAAACAGGCTGTTGCGTATCGCCAGATGTCGCTGCTGCTGCGCCGCCCACCAG
>JBEIPH010000090.1:0-5186 GCA_040377115.1 Micavibrio sp.
GGATCGCTATCAAGTTTTATACGCTGGCCTTTGACGATATCAACGCTGCCGCCTTTAAACACACCAAGGCGCAGTTTTGGTCCCTGCAAATCGGCAAAGACGCCAATGGGTCTGCCCATTTGTTTTTCAAGCGCACGGATATGCGTGATGCGCGCACGGTGATCATCGTGATTGCCGTGGCTGAAGTTCAGGCGAAACACATCCGCACCAGATTCATATAGCGCACGGATCATCTCGGGCGTTGATGACGCCGGACCCAAAGTGGCAACGATTTTGGTTTTGCGCGCACAGCGCGGTTTGGTGTCAGTCATATTTGGTCTACTCCCCCGCTTCTAGACTAGCCGCCTTTGGTAAAAGAAGGGTGTAAATGCTCAGAAAATACTTAAAAAACAAGATGAAACCACCTTTTTCTTGATTTATGAAAACAAAAGAGTATCCTGCGCTAACCCTCTTTTTACGCCGGAGAACCGTTATGTCAGGCAAACACCTTGGAAAAATCGGCACCTTGCTGGCTGCCTTCGCCCTTGCCGCCTGCACGCCAGCGGCCGAGCAGAGCAATACAACAGCCGGACAAACACAAACCCAAACACAGTCCTCGCAAATCCATCTGGTTGTCTTTCATGCTGACTGGTGTCCGTTTTGCCGCGCGATGGCGCCGATTTACACCGATGTTGCCAATGCTGAAAAACAACGTCTGCGCATGACGGTTATCGATCATGACGCCAACATGGATCTTGTCCGCGCCAATGGCGTGACGGGCCTTCCCACCACGCTGGTGATGCGTGACGGTATTGTGATTGAGCGTCGCGAAGGTGCGATGACGCGCGAAGATCTCATCGGCATGATCAACCGCGCTCAACAAAAAAACCTGCCAGCAAACCTTGATCGTCATATCGCAGCCCTGCCGCCGCAGGCTGCAAACAGCAGCCAACCACAGCCAGAGAGATAAAACAGGAGTTAAAACGATGTACAAAAAAATTGGTGAGCTCTTTTATAAATCTGCAGAAAAAAACGCAGCCAAAATTGAAACATGGACAACGCAAGACCAAGAACGTCTTGATGCCGCATCAAAACGCGCTGCACTTGGTGTAAAGACTAATAAATTGGGTCATGACTTCGGGCTAGCGGCAACGGTGGTCAGTGGCATAGCCACCATGGCGACAGGCGGCGCGGCGTTCCCCCTCTTTGTTGCCTCGTTTGGTGCATGGGGAGCAGTGGAATTTGGCGGTGGTTTTGTTGCCTTGCATGGCGGCGCCAACGCCGATGCCCTGACACAGCGCAAAAAGACTTTAAGCCCCTGATAGCGACTGTTCTCAAATTTTACCCAAGGCCGATATTGTAATTTAATTACAATATCGGCGTTTTATTATTCATAATTTGACTCAATCGACTATATCTGATAGGTTTAGTCATCATTCATTTTTAAAAAGGTTTCAGCACATGCGTCTTTTTATCCTTACCGGACTGTGCTGCGCCGCTTTTGCCAGTGCCAGTGCACAAGCCAACCAAAACACCCCTGTTTACGGGCCTGTACAGACACAACCCCAAGAAGCACCAAGAACAACAACAGCTGATGAAAACGCGCGTTACCGCCTGCAACCACTGCCAAGCTATCAGCCAGAACGCGTAGAATCCGAGTGCAGACTGCGTATTCGGCCCATCCGCCTGAAGATGACGTGCAATCTGGCGCCCCAACGCAGATAAGCACGTTCGGCCACTGGATTTTGGCCAAAAAATTCCCATATTTTTATACGTAAGCTGTGCCATTAGCCGTGTGGCGTGTGTGTTTTGTATGCGCCACAACTTTTGCTTATGTGGATGAAAAAAATTTTTCGCCTTTGCGCCCTGTCCATTGTTCGACATGGGCGTGAATCAAGTCAAAAGTGAGGTCCTCATGAAAATTTTTTCAGGGGCGATTTGTAGACAGCACCGCAAGATGTGGTATGCTTCAACTCATGCGGTCACAATTCCTTGTGGGTTTGGCCGATTTTCCAAAACGTCCTTTTGGGGGGCGCTGGCGGAAAACAACAAAGAAAAAATAACAAAAGAAACCGGCCCCTTGGGCGCGAACCTTCACCTTTCGCGCATGGGAACCGAGTCAGAAAAGCGATGAAGTATACAGGGGAGGCACTGCCGATGTTTGATGTCGCACAGCTTGCGAAGGGCGCAACCGTACAAATTGACCGGACGCGCGATGCTCTTTTAACAGAATTCGGAAAAGCCACGCTGCTCGACCGCTACCTGCTGCCGGGCGAGTCTTTTCAGGATCTGTTTGCCCGAGTGGCACTCCACTTCTCTGATGACAGTGCGCATGCACAGCGCCTTTACGATTACATTTCCAAACTCTGGTTCATGCCTGCGACCCCCGTGCTTTCAAACGGCGGTACCGATCGCGGTCTGCCTATCTCTTGCTTCCTGAACGAATGCGACGACAGCCTTTCGGGCATCGTTGACCTGTGGAACGAGAATGTCTGGCTGGCGTCACGCGGCGGCGGCATTGGATCTTATTGGGGTAACCTGCGCTCGATCGGCGAAAAAGTCGGCCGCAATGGCAAGACCTCGGGCATCATCCCTTTCATTCGTGTGATGGACAGCCTGACACTGGCCATTTCACAAGGCAGCTTGCGTCGCGGATCCGCGGCGATCTATCTGCCCGTATCTCACCCCGAGATCGAAGAATTCGTCGAGCTGCGTCGCCCAACCGGTGGTGACCCCAACCGTAAGGCGCTCAACCTCCACCATGGTATTCTTATCAGCGATGCCTTTATGCGCGCCGTTGAAAAAGACGAAGAATGGCCCCTGACCAGCCCGCACAACGGGCAAGTGCTGGAGCGTGTATCAGCGCGCGCACTGTGGATCCGTATCCTCACCGCCCGTATTGAAACAGGCGAGCCCTATATCATCAACATCGATCACGTTAACCGCGCCATCCCCGAGCATCACAAGCTCGCAGGACTTAACGTGAAAATGTCAAACCTGTGCAGCGAAATTACCCTGCCCACCGGTAAAGACCACCACGGTCAGGAACGCACAGCTGTTTGCTGCCTGTCGTCCCTCAACCTTGAAACATTCGAAGAATGGGAAAGCCACCCCACGTTTATCGAAGACATCATGCGTTTCCTTGATAACGTGCTCAGCGATTTCATCCAGAAAGCACCCGACAGCATGATGCGCGCCAAATACGCCGCCATGCGCGAACGTTCGGTTGGTCTGGGTGTGATGGGTTATCACTCCTTCCTGCAATCAAAAATGATCCCGATCGAAGGCGTCATGGCCAAGGTCTGGAACAAGCGTATCTTTAAACACATCAAAGCTGGCGCAGATGCGGCGTCTGTTAAACTGGCGCATGAGCGCGGCCCCTGCCCCGATGCCAAAGAATACGGCATCATGGAGCGTTTCTCGAACAAGATCGCCATTGCGCCAACCGCGTCGATTTCGATCATCACCGGCGGTGCTTCGCCCGGTATCGAGCCAAACACAGCCAATGCCTATACGCACAAAACGCTGTCGGGATCGTTCTTTGTCCGCAACAAGTATCTTGAACAGTTGCTGGAACAAAAAGGTCTCAACAATGAAGACACCTGGAGCAACATCATCACCAACGAAGGATCAGTCCAGCATCTGGACTTCCTCAGCAAAGATGAAAAAGATGTCTTCAAGACCGCGTTCGAACTTGATCAGCGTTGGTTGATCGAACATGCGGCTGACCGCACACCGTTCATCTGCCAGGCGCAATCGCTCAACGTTTTCCTGCCCGCAGACGTGCACAAGCGCGACCTGCACCAGATCCACTGGTTGGCATGGAAAAAAGGCGTGAAGTCGCTGTATTACTGCCGTTCCAAATCCATCCAGCGTGCTGAAAGCGCAAATGGTGGTGATGGCCGACTGAAAGCAGCCACGCTGAACGCCCCGACCACCTCGGGCGACAACAAATACGAAGAATGCCTGGCCTGCCAGTAAGCGAAAGGGAGAAGCCATGACAACTGCAACGTTTTCAACGCCTCGCCTTTCCGATGATGAACTGGCCAGCCTTAAGCTGTTGGCGCAACCGGATGCCTTTGATCCGGTGTCGCGCACACATCTTGAAAAGCTGTCGCGCCTTGACCTGATCGAGCCCTGCCCCACCGGCGTCTGCCTGACGGGTCGCGGCCGCGAGATACTGGTCAAACGCAAGTAACGCACTATCTATTTTTTGCACCACCTTTTAATCGGAGTTCCGCATGTCCCGTCTTTTGACTGAAAACCACGTCTACAAACCCTTTCACTATCCTTGGGCCTATGAAGCCTGGCTGACACAGCAGCGCATTCACTGGCTGCCCGAAGAAGTGCCGCTGGCCGAAGACGTGCGCGACTGGAAGCAAAAGCTGACACCAGCCGAGCGCAACCTGCTGACACAAATTTTCCGCTTCTTCACGCAGGCGGACGTGGAAGTGAACAACTGCTATATGAAGCACTATTCACAGGTGTTCAAGCCAACCGAAATCCAGATGATGCTGGCGGCGTTTTCAAACATTGAAACCGTGCATATCGCAGCTTATTCCCACCTGCTTGACACCATCGGCATGCCCGAAATCGAATACTCGGCCTTCCTCAAATACAAAGAGATGAAGGACAAGTTCGACTACATGCAGGGGTTCAACATCAACTCCAAGCGTGACATCGCATTGACGATGGCGGTGTTTGGCGGCTTTACCGAAGGGCTGCAGTTGTTTGCCTCCTTTGCCATGCTGATGAACTTCCCGCGCTTCAACAAAATGAAGGGCATGGGCCAGATCGTTACATGGTCGGTGCGCGATGAAACCCTGCACACGCTGTCGGTCATTCGTCTGTTTAAAACCTTCCTCGAGGAAAACCCCGAGGTATGGACGCCTGATCTGCAAGAAGAAATCACCAACGCCTGCAAGACCATCATCCATCACGAAGACGCCTTTATTGATCTGGCGTTTGAAATGGGCCCCATCGATGGTCTGACCGCACAGGAAGTCAAAGATTACATCCGCTACATCGGCGACCGTCGTCTGACACAACTGGGCCTGAAGGCTGTTTTTGGCATCGAGAAAAATCCACTGCCGTGGATGGACGCGATGCTGAACGGTGCCGAACACACCAACTTCTTCGAAAACCGCGCGACCGAATACTCGAAAGCTTCCACGCAAGGGTCCTGGGAAGAGGCCTTTGAGGAAGAA
>JBEIPH010000196.1:0-3404 GCA_040377115.1 Micavibrio sp.
AGGCCCTTGGCAGCCGCGCGGAAATTATAAAAGCCGACGGATTTGAAGTCGCTGGCCAGCACCTGCCCCCACCCACGGCGCGTGGCGCGGTACTCATTGACCCGAGTTACGAGATTAAAACCGAATATGCCGATGTCCCCCGCCAGATTGAAAAACTCTGGCGTCGCTGGCCACAGGGCGTTTATTTCCTGTGGTATCCGATGCTGCCAAGCCTTGGCTATCGCGATATGCTGACAGCGCTGCGCAACGGACCAATCAAAAATATCCTTATCAGCGAAGTTCGACTGGCTGAACCGCCGCAACAAGGATACCGCATGGACGGCAGCGGGATTGCCATCATCAATTGCCCGTGGAACGAGCCGATGATGATGCAAATGACCAACGCAATTGCCGCCAGCCTACCGCAAAAGGCCTTTGGCGATGCTTACTGGCTGGATAATAAAAAAATCGACAGCCTCGGTCAGGTGGAACGATAATCTTTCAGTATGCTGGCTACCCATTCCGGCACGGTCTGTGTGGCTGGCCCTGTGATGACATGGTCAAAATCACTGACCACCTTTGAAGGCTCCAGATTGATTTCATAGGTCACAGCCCCCGCACGCGCGGCCAGCGCACCAAAGCCTGCTGCCGGATACACATTCCCCGATGTGCCAATTGCCGCAAAAACATCCGCCTGTAACAGGGCCGTTTGTATCTCCTCCATAAATAGCGGCATTTCGCCAAACCAAACCACATGTGGCCTGAGCCCTCCTGCCCTATTGCATTCAGGACAGCTATCTTCCTGCGTAAAATCATCCAGCCACACATTCACAGCCGAACAAAGCTGGCAACGCGCACGCCGCAGCTCGCCATGCATGGGCAAAACGCGCTTGCTGCCAGCACGTTGGTGCAGGTCGTCTATGTTCTGGGTGACCAGTAAAAAATCATCGCCCATTTCAGCCTCAAGGGCAGACAGGGCCAGATGGGCGGCATTTGGCTGCACCGACGCATCGGCCAAATGCCGCCTGCGATGGTTATAAAACTTATAAACCAGGGCCGGATCATGCATGAACCCTTCGGGTGTGGCGACGTCTTCTATCCGGTGGCCTTCCCACAAACCATCTGACCCGCGAAAGGTACGAATGCCTGACTCGGCTGAAATTCCCGCCCCTGTCAAAACCACAACACGCATGTTATTCTTACCCCATGAAAGTTAACCAGACCTATGCCAGCCGACTTGATTATATCCGCGCCCTTTTTGGGCAGGAAAGTGATGCGCAAAAATCAATCCGCGCGTCGGCAACGGCCATGACCGAGGATAACATCAGCCTCAACCCCGAGGAAGGGCGGCTTCTGCAAGTCCTTGCGCGCTTGATTTCGGCAAAAAAGATTGTCGAGATTGGCACTTTTCACGGCTATGGCGCCATGTGGCTGGCAGACAGCCTTGTTGATGGCGGACAGCTATGGACCATTGAAAAAGACACCACCCGCGCAGCCATTGCCCGCCAGAATTTATCTGCCCGCAGCAACATTACCCTGATGGAGGGTGATGCTTTAGCGCAACTGACACAGATAGCGCCCAAAGGGCCATTTGATATTGTTTTTATCGATGCTGATAAAATCAGCTATTGCAAATACCTTGACTGGGCAGAGCAACACACACGTCAAGGCGGGCTTATTATTGGCGACAATACTTTGTTATTCGATGCTGTCTGGCATGACCAACCGGTTGAGCGCGTGCGCGAAACCGCACGCCAGACCATGCGGGAATTTAACCTGCGCCTGAGCGATAGTACGCGTTATAACAGTTTTATGATTGGCACAAATGAAGGCCTGACAGTCGCGCAAAAGCTGTTTTAAGCAGCGACCATCTCGGGGAAGGTATTGGCAAGCCCCTTGCGCAAGACAGCCGCCAGTGCCGCTACCTCGCCTTTTGAATTCGACCACACGCGAATGGGCGTCATGCCGGCGCGTTCGTATTCTGCCTGCAAAATGGTTTCAACAATCTCGCCCTTGTTGTCTTTAATGTCCTGCAATTTTAGCTTCAGGCGGCTTTTATTGATCACGGCGGCAACAAGTGCGTCTTTAAAATTTTCGGCGATAGCCTGTGCTTCTGGCATGGCACCCGCAGGCAAGGCCATTTTTTCGGTGTTACCGTTTGCATGGACAATCAACAAAACGCCGCCTTCAAAACGGCATTGCGGCATACCCGCTGCTGCGGGTGTTGCGGTTGCTGTCGGTGTGGCCTGCGTGTTGACCACAACATTGGCAAAAGACGGCTTGGCATCAGCGCACATCTGGCGAACGGCGGCTGCGAAATCGGCATTCTTCTCGCGGAAATATCCTTGTAACCCGCGCAGCCCCATCACTGCATCGGTATCATTTTCAGAGGTCAGCATGTTGATCATCTGATTAAGGGTGCGTTCATCCATCTGAAAGGCTCCTAGAATCCTGCGCCAAAAAAGTCGGGCTTTTCGGGGCGGTATTTAACCTCGTACACTTCTTCAAACGAGGTAATACCCTTGTTGATGGCAACCAGGCGGCCCGTGGCCCCCCGTAACTTGTTGGCGCCATCGCTGATTTTTTCAAGCTCGCCCTTGCGCTTTTGCTGACCCAGATGGCGCACGACAAATCGCAGGTTCAGCGCCTCCAGAAAGGCCGCCGCAATATTGATTGTTTGCGATACGCGGTTATGCGTTTCACCACCGCTGACCACAAAGGTAAAATTGGTGTCTTTCTTTTCAGAGCGGTGAATAATCGCCGCGCGCATCGACTCTTTTCCGTCGTCGCTGAAAACCGCAGCGACGTTGGAAGAATGGTTAATACTGACTGCCTTACCTACCTGTTTTAAGGCACTTTCCGTGACATCAATGGTGGCATCGTAATTATCAACCGTCAGCAGGGCGCATTTTTCGATGACATCAACAAATGGGAAAGATGACGTTTTAAAAACGCTCTGCCCGTTGATGTAAACAGCCGCCCAGTTATTCGGGTTAAATTCTTTTTCGTAGGTGGGCAGGATCGCATCCCACGTGCCTTCCCAGTCATAGGGATTTTCACGGCCACGAAACAGACCGTTTTTATAAAAGCTGTACATTATTTTGCCGGCCAGACGCAGCGTGGTGTGCATGTTCTGGCAGCGGACGACGATTTTCTCTGTGCTTTTACCGTCATTGACCTGCAGAAAAATTCGGTTGCTTCGGATGGTGACAGGTTCGGCTTCAACGCCTTCAAGCAAAGCTTGTTCCTGATCAACGAAGATGATCTTTTCCCGTACCAGCGATGCGTTGAATTCAGTCATTTTGTAAAAAGCCTTAAGGCTAACCCCTGCATATATTTACAGGATGCCACGCCACAGGCCATATATCAACCGCGCTTATACAGCCTTGCGCAGAGCGGTTGCGGTGCGGGTCAGCGCCTGAAAG
>JBEIPH010000245.1:0-2658 GCA_040377115.1 Micavibrio sp.
CACGGCAATCAGCGGTGCCAGCGCGATGGGCACGCCAGCAGGTACGAACAGCGTGAAGAAATGCAGGCCGTGGCGCAGAATGCCGATCAGCGTGGCCAGCAGGAAAACGCCCAGCGCCAGCGCACCGGTCACGATGATGTGGCTGGTGAAGGTGAAAGAATAGGGAACCATGCCCAGCAGGTTGCCCATCAATACGATCATGAAGATCGAAAAGACGAAGGGAAAATATCTGCGGCCTTCGTGGCCCAGATGTTCATGCACGATGCCGCCCACGAATTCATAGAGCGATTCAGCGACGTTTTGCCAGCGACCGGGGATGATCGCCTTGCCGCGCATGGTCAGTGTCATCAGCATGGTTGCGGCGATGACGGCAAAAGCCATCCACAGCGACGATTGCGTGAACGAGATGTCATAGCCGCCCATTTGCAGGGGGATGATGGGTTTGATCACAAATTGCTCAAGCGGATTGGCAGACACGTGTGGTCATTCCTTCTTCGCGGTATCGTCGTTGTTGGCGTCATCCGGCTTCGTGTTCTTGAAACCGACTTCGAATTCCTTGCCCATTTGCGTGCGGTAGATGTTCAAAAATCCTGCGGCAAAGCCAAGGAAGAAGAACACCACCATGAACAGGGGGCGCAGGCCCGTCCATTCATCAAGCCAATAGCCGATAAAAGTACCGACCACCAAGCCTGCCACCAGATCGGTTGCCACCTTGAATGCCGCACCGGCGGCGGACTGGTCGGCAGCATTCCGTGCGGAAGGCTGCGATGCCCGTTGCCGTTCGCGTGCGGCTTGGATCTTTTGCTCAAGATCATCAGGTGTTTGGCTCATGTTCAGCCGCCCCTTTTTCACGCGTTTAGAGCGTGCTGAAACTACGCATAACTATAATGAGAGTCAAGCGCGGACGCGGCGTGAAAAAGCGTGGTTTTTGAAGGGGCTGTTTTTATTTACATAAGCGATAAAAACCACATGAGGCACAAAAAAAGCGCCGCGGTCAGCGGCGCTTTGTGAAGGTTCAGAGGGAAGAAGATTTAGAAGGCCGCGCCAATACCGCGGTTGATCAGGCTGTCCCACATATAGCGATCATCGTTCTGGCGCACGTTTTGCGTGCCCTCGACGGCCGTATGCACCAGCTTGTCGCGGTCAAAGACCATCACCAGACGCAGATCGTGGCCGGTTTTTTCAACCTTCATTTTGCCAAATCCGATCGAGCTGCTGCTCTTGATTTCGCGGTAGGGCAGGTAATAACCGTCCATTTTCAAAAGTCTTTGGCGGAATTGCTCCAGCTGCTCGGGCGATCCCTGCACCGATGCGTTGCCATAGTAGCTCATCTGCACTTCATGCATGCTCATGCGCTCGAACTTGCCTGCGGGCACGCCCAGCGTCTGGAAGGCCTGATCGCGGTTCATGCCGATTTGAAGGCTGCCGGATTTTGCCGCCATATCCTGCTTGTCTTTGAAGAGGTCGGTGTTGACCTTTTGCTCACCCGCGGGCAGGCAGGCACTGAGGCTGAGAGCCAGAAGTCCTGCGATGGCAATCGCGCTCAGGCGCGCGGGGCGAAGGTGTGATAAACGATGAGAAATCCGGCTTAAAAGGTGTTTCATGGTTGGCCTCAGTTCTTGGCCTGTACTGGGTTTATGGTTTACATAACCTAACCCCTCAGTCTAATTTTCGACTGTTTCTATTAATTTTTTCTTAATTGTTGAAACAAGCAACCAATTTTCCTCTGGTCGGCATTATGGGGAAGTGCTAAAACCCTATTTCGACATAAAACCTTTCCATAGACTTGCGCAGTGCACCAAGTGAGACAGATCACAGGGTTCATCGATAAACCGCAAGCATTCTACTGGCCTAACCCGCAAGGATGACCGTCATGACGACCACAGAACCGCAAGCACAAAAATATTTCGTCCGTTTTTCAAACGCCGAGGATTTCGACAAGCTGATGGCGTTTTACAAGGCAAATCCGCATAAAAACGTGTGCGACCGTAACGAGTCGCTGATGCGCGAACTGGTCGAAAACGGCTCGGTCACCATGATTGAATCCGCCAAAACGGGCGAGGTGGTTGCAGCCTCCATTTCCTACCCCCTGCAGGGTGAAAACACGACTGCGCAGAAGTGGCTGGAAATCGGCACCACGCGCAGCGTGCTCAACGGCTATCCCGGTCTGTTTGACATCATGATCGCCATGCAGGTCATGCGCGCATTTATGGTTGAACCGCCAGAGGAGCGTTTTGTCTGCCAGATGGAAAGCCCGGCCGTGCGCAAAATGGCGCATAACCTTGGCTTCCGCCCTTATGTCCCTTCTGACGAGTTGGTGCGCGTATCTGATGACACCGTGAATGCCACCGAAAGTGCTGGCCATGAAAACTGGTATTCAGCCGGTCCCGAGGCGCTGCCTGTGGTTGCGCAACGTATGATGGCCGTCATCAATAATCCGGGTGTCGCCCATCTCAAGACCGGTGAAAAAATCGAATTCGATTTCAGCAAATCAAAATTCTTCCAGCTGTTTAAAGAAGAGTTTGCAGAACTGGCCAAGCGCGACCTTGGCAATTACGAAGAGCCGGATTATAAAACAAGTATCGCTAAAAGCCGCCAGCAATGGATGCGGTGGTATTTGAAATAAGAGATTTACGCAGATAGGTGCACCATGACCGC
>JBEIPH010000236.1:0-2856 GCA_040377115.1 Micavibrio sp.
CGACATGATGATGCCTGAAATGGATGGCACGACATTGGCCAAGCAGGTCAAGGCCAAGCACCCGAAAATCAAGATCATCTTTATTTCGGGATACGCCGAGGACAAGTTCAAAGAACATCTGGGATCAGACGTCTACTTCTTGCCCAAGCCATTCACGCTTAAACAACTTGCGGTAAAAGTAAAAGAAGTCCTCGGAGAGGCTAGCTAACGCTAACACAAAGCGGTAACGGCGGTTTTGGCGCTTGCGCCGGATTGGCAGCAGCAGTGCGCTGCTCTTGCGCCGCCTCTGTTCTTTCCAGACGTGACATAGCGTCAAAGCGTAACATAAGACGACGCGCCGTTAGTGGCCGTTCAATTTTAAAATTAAGCCTGACAACAGGCATACACATACCTGTATGTGTTTTTTGATACTCGGCAATTTGTTCATCTGCCTGACGGTTTGATTCCAACCTTAATTCATCCATCACGCGGCGTTCGCGCTGGATATCAGCCTCGGTCGGTGGCGTAACGCCACGGAATTTGGCATCCAGATAAAGTGCCGTATCGTGGCTCATACCAAGGGCGCGGTTATCAAGCACACGCTGACGCAAACTTGCATCGCCCGTCGCCTGCACCAAAGCCTCAGTTGATCTATAGTCTGCGTCGCCTTCGATGGTTAACTCACCCGCACTTCCGTTAAAATTCTGACCACAATGGCGAAGCTCGTGCAGGACGATTTGCTGCCACTGCTCTCTCGCAGACAGTGGGTTTGCAACATATCGTTCTTCATCAACAGTTCGTAAAATGACATCACGCTTTAGATATACGCGGCAGACTGATCTATCATGAAAAGTTCCACGCATGGCGTATCCGCCAACACTGTCGTTAGATATAAGATTTCTTTGCTGTCTAAAAATGCCAAACAAGCCGCTATCCAGCATCGCATGTGCACGGCCTAAAAAATTATCTTCACGCACATAAATGCGCATACCGGGTGCCAGTTGCTGCGCAATTTCAGGGGCCAGCCCCTCGCGTTTTAAAACGTCTTCGGCGCGGGGAAAGGCATAGGTGGCAAGCGCCGCCGCAACATAGGTCAGGGCAGGCGACCAGCAGGCCGTTAGAAAACTGATCCTGAGGATTTTTTTCCATCTGGGCATTTTTGGCTGAGTATTTTCGTCTTGGTTTGTCTGTTCTTTGACTGGCTGCTGCATCTTTTTACTCCCGAGAGCATAAAAGATAGCAAATTTGCATTATTATGTCAAATTAGACGCGATTGCCAAAGGCCTCTTGATTTTAAAGAGTTTATCCCCAGCGTTTCAGACGCACAGTCGAATGATTTCCATTCAGAAAGCGGGTTGTTCTGCTGCCGATCGTGGTGTCGTGGCTGTTGCGCGGGCATTTATAGGGCAGCTTGTATGGATTTGCCCCCACAATCTCCCCTGCTTTCAGGTCAGCACCAAGGCCCGCAAACGTGATGTAAAGACGCGCGCCCGCCGTAATGCGGCTTTTGTCACCCACAGCATCAATGTGGATATTGCGCGACGACGACAGCACAGATCCGTTGCCAACTTCCTTGGCGTAGATGTTACTGGCACAGGCATCAAGGCCTTTGCCTGCATCATCACGCAGACGCAAATCGTCTTCTGCTGTCAGGCGTAATTTGTCCCCTGACTTGCCATTAATAATAAGGCTGCAGGCATTAAAAGCGGTTTTAACATCGGCTTTATCACGCAGCACACAAATGCTGGCACCATCACCCACACCGCCCATCACTTCAAGCGTGCCGTTGGTCAGCGTGATTTTTGCGCCCACACCAACCGCGCCAGAGATAATCGTATCGCCAGCAAATACATGCTGCGAACCTGTGGCGATATCACCTGCGATGATTTGTGGTTTGGGCATGGTTGTAATCTAGCTGATCTGTGATTTTTTGCCATATTATCAATACGGCCGTTGATTTTAAAGAGTAAAAATATGTTCGTTTTTTGTTCTTTTTTGTTCTTGACCAAAAGAACAAATCATATACATTGGATGAAGAGATTCGATTGATTGATCCACCAAAACGAATATGGGAGAAAGGGAAACACCATGTCATCTGTTACCGCACTGCGTCCTGAGGGGAAATCTGAAATGAATACCGCTGAAAAGCAAAAAGCGCTCGAAGCCGCGCTTGGCCAGATCGAAAAGGCCTTTGGCAAAGGCTCTATCATGCAACTGGGTGCCAGCACCCATCAGGATGTAGAGGTTGTTTCAACAGGCTCGCTTGGCCTTGATATCGCCCTTGGTATCGGCGGCCTGCCCCGTGGTCGTATCATTGAAATTTACGGCCCAGAAAGCTCGGGTAAAACCACCCTCGCCTTGCAGGTCATCGCCGAGGCACAAAAAGCCGGTGGCAAATGCGCCATCATCGATGCCGAACACGCGCTCGACCCCGCTTATGCCGCCAAGCTTGGCTGCAACATCGACGAGCTGCTCATCTCGCAGCCCGACGCTGGCGAACAGGCGCTTGAAATCACCGATACGCTGGTGCGTTCGGGTGCCCTGGATGTCCTGGTCATTGACTCGGTGGCGGCACTTGTGCCCCGCGCCGAACTCGAAGGCGAAATGGGCGACAGCCACATGGGTCTGCAAGCCCGCCTGATGAGCCAGGCGCTGCGCAAACTCACCGGCACCATCTCGCGTTCGCGCACCATCGTCATTTTCATCAACCAGATCCGCATGAAAATTGGCGTGATGTTCGGCAACCCCGAAACAACAACCGGCGGTAACGCGCTGAAATTCTATGCATCCGTACGTCTCGACATTCGCCGTATCGGTTCATTGAAAGACAAAGAAGTGATCGTTGGTAACCAGACCAAGGTTAAAGTTGTTAAAAAC
>JBEIPH010000157.1:0-4073 GCA_040377115.1 Micavibrio sp.
GTTGCTGTTAGTGTTGGTGTTCGAATTGTTATTTGTATTCGAGTTATTGTTGCTGTTGTCGTTTGTATTGGTATTGGTATTTGTGTTGTCATTATCATTGGTGACGTTAACCGTGTTGTCGCCAGTTGAAGGTGGCTGTGGGTTTGGAACCTCGTCTTCAAATCCAGGCGGGACATATTGCGCATGTGCCGCACCTGCACCGAAGGTCATGGCGCTGAAAGCAGCGGCGACGGAGAGAAGAATTTGTTTCGATTTTTTCATGGCAGTATCCTCTGTAATGTTGAAGGCCTGATATTTGTGTTCACGTAAAAGGGCCGATCCCGCCTCCCCCGATAAGCCGCGAGGGCAAGACGGAAGCAAAGACTGATGCCTGCGAACTTAAGGCGAATCTGTGATATATGTCAATTGAATTTTTTACATATCTTTAATACTTGCTTTCGGGATCCATTTGCGATAACGTGCGTGCAGTCCAAAAAATCATAAAAACACGAGGAATCTGCTCATGACCTCCACCGATATCACCGCCGAAACAACAGATCAAATCATTGAAAATGAAGAGAAAAACAAAAAAGGCTGGCTCAAGCGCGCCTTTGCCAAAGCGGGTGATATCGCCGGCCGTGCGGCTGTAACGAATCTGGTGAAAATCGGGGCTGTGAGCGTGATGGCCGGTGCGGGCGCCAGTGCCGTGTTAACCGTTGCCGGTGCTGCCGTGGCCACTGGCGTGGGTGCGGCTCTCTATACTTATGGCCGCGACAGCTGGAAAGCCCGTCGCGAAGCCGCCACCAATGGCACTGAATTTAAATGGCTGGATTACAACCGCCTGAAGGCCGCACGCCTGTCATTGCTGTGCGGGGTTGCCGGTGGTGCGCTTGGTGCGTGGCTTGCCAGCTCTGACACCGTCCAGTGGGTTGTTAAATGGGGTATTGAAAAGGTAGGCGATGGTTTTGAATCGCTGTCTGGTGTTTTCTCTGGTGCTTCTGCGCCTGAAACAGTTGCAGCTGCGGCTGGTGCGGCGGTTGAAGCCAAAGCAACCGTTCTTTCACGCCTTAGCCAGGCTGTTGCTGAATATGGCGGTGCTGATAGTCGCCTGAGCGCATGGTTGTCAAAAATTGATCTTGGTAATCTGGACAGCGTTTCTCCACAAGCGCTGAAAGACGCAGCGCACGATGTTTTGCGCATCGAAGAAATCCCGCAAGACGAACGTTTTGCGCTGGCACGCGAATTGGCAACCGAAGCACAAGCACGCGGTAACGCACAGGCCGAAGGTTTCTTGCGCGATCTGGCAAGCCTCGAAGCAGGCGAAACCCCAGCTTCAGCCCCTGCTGTTGCAGCAACGCCTGTTGCCGATGCATCTGGTGCTGTTACCATGAAGGATTCAGGAATGTCACCGGAATTTATTGCTGAAATGGAAAAAATGCTGGCAGAACTTGATGGCGAAACTGAAACACCTGCCACCACAACCACAGAAGCTGCACCAGCAGAAACCACCTCTTCACCCATCATCGAAATCGATCCATCGGTTTTTGAAGGGGATGATACGGTTACAGCGCCTGTTGCCTCTATTGCACCGATTGCCCCCGTTTTTGCGCAGGAAGCAGCGGTTTGCAATGTGACGGTAAACGCCCCTGCCGGTGTTGCCGTTGATGTCAGCTGCACCGTCAGCAAACCTGAAATGGCTGCGGGTGACTTTATCCGCTTTACCGATGGTGCTGGCCAGTCAGTGACCACCGACCTGTTGGCGGGATCCGAGCGTGTGGAAACCCGTGGTTTCCTGCAAGGACCAGTGGTGGCCGATGGCGTTGATCGCCTGACCCGCAAAGTTGGCCTTTAATAACCTATTTTAAGGTTTTGGCTGTTTGGATGGCTGTGGTTTTGCCATGCGCAGGCCCGACAGCCTTGCGCCAACCTGTCTGAATTTTTGCGAAATTTTGGCAGGCAGCTTTGCCGGTGCGGCTTCAAGTGCTGAAGGTTTTGCATCCTCTGTGCTGCCAAATTTTGGATGGGTAAAGCCAAGCGCGCGTGCCAGTTCATGATAAATCGCATCACGCGGTCCACCCGCAGCGATTGCCAACGCAAATGTCAAGATAACCATCGGGCTAATCACAACAAGTGCCGCCATCTTCAGGGGTGCAACCAAACCGTGGCCAAGACCATGGTTAAATCCAAGATCGCTCATGGCGGCGGCGGATGTGGCGGCGGCGGGTTTGTTGCGCAAGGCGTGGGCCAGCATATTGTCTTCGTCATTTTTGCGGTTGTCTTTATCGATTGATAAACCCATGGCATTACCGGCAAGACACAGCGCTGCCGCTGTTGCTGTTGCGGCGGTAAAAACAATCATTGGCGCCCCCGCCAAAACAACCAGCCCTGCTGCGGCTGCAGCAACAAGCCCGACCGAGCTGCCCGCACCGCATAAACGGCCAACAAGACGCGCGCGGTGATAGGCGTTGCGAAAATTTTTATCCGTGGGGAGGGTGATCATTGAAATGCTTTCAGATTAAAGGACAGGTTTGGCGGCGGCGGGTGTTGGGGCAACCACATCCGGCGTTGCCTGATTGGCCAGCCGCCATGCTTGTGCAGTTGGGAAAAACGTCTCAACCGCCGCCAGCAGATGGGGGGTGCGCGCGGGGATTTCAGCCTTGGCGTAGCTTTCGGCCAGCCAGCGTACGTCGTGATCTTTGTTGAGGGTATAGAGCAAATAATCCTCGATCATCGCCGCTTGCTGTTCGATGTTGTAATCCTGAAAACGCGCACCGGCCTCCAGTGTGTATTTATACTGGTCGCTGATAACAACGGTGTGCTGGCGTTTGGTTTGAAATTGCCAGACATGGGTCATTTCGTGAATGAAGATGCCGAGGTCATCGCTGCTCTCGCGGCCAAAATCATTGCGGCGGTTGCGGCCGTAAATATAAACATCGCGCTCTGATGCAACCGCACCCGCCACGTCCTTGTACCCAAGAGGGGAGAGGTGCATGCGCACGATATCTGTATTGAGCTGGCTGCCAAAAATGCCGGCAATAATTTCTTTCTCGCGCGCGGTCAGCTGGCGCGTAACGATTTGTTGGTAATCAAGGCGACCTTTTTTGGCGGTCGGAAAAGTGGTTTCAACCGCGGCTATCAAATAAGGATCGGTAATGCTGTGATCGCCGTTGTAAACGCGATTAAGCCAGTAAGACTGCCGCGAGGTATGCAAAAAGCGCAGGGCATAGTCTTCGACGATAGCGCGTTGCTGGGCTGCGCCGTATTGTTCAAATTTGCGTCCGTCAACGACATACATGCTGTCCGTAACGCTGGCATCAGCGGCCCATGCAGCGCCTGAAGTTTGTTGCAGCAGGCCTGTCATACGGTTGATGAAATAGCCAAACAGTTCAGGATTGATTTCTTTGCTGTAGTCCTTGGAATAAAACCGCGTTTCATGAACATGTAACTGGGCAGCGCTCTCGTCGTTGCTGGGGTGCAGGCTTGGGCGGTCAAAAACCAGTTGCAGGGTGTCTAGCGACAGACGCTCGCCAAACAGCGTGCGCAAAAGTTTTTTCTCGCCATCGGTCAGATCGCGCGCAACTGTGCTTTCAGCGTTGCGGATTTCAGCGCCGATAACGGGCGTTGGCATGGCGCGGACGGGCAGGGTGGTAAAGGGCTGGGGCGCAACGGGGGCAGGTTGCGCGCGCGTATGACCGGTAGACGCGCCGACAGAAATGCTAAAGGCAACCATGACCGAATGTGTGGCGTGGCGGAATTTCGCTCGCAGGCGGCGGTGCAGCATACGGCTTTCCTTTCACGGGCAATGCACCCAAACGGGTTTGCATTCGAATGTTACAAGAAGATGCCACAAACTGTACGTAAATTTCCATACAGAGTCAAACCAGGCAACCAGGACAGCCCGGAAAATAGGTATCTATTCGTTTTTAAAGGAAAAATGGTGGACACAACAGGGATTGAACCTGTGACCCCTACCATGTCAAGATAGTGCTCTACCGCTGAGCTACGTGGTCTTCTACCGCCGATGTTAGTAGCACAAGCCTTTGCGATTCCGCAAGAAAAACCGCAAATCCTTATAAAATTAGCAAAAAACGGGA
>JBEIPH010000144.1:0-4264 GCA_040377115.1 Micavibrio sp.
CCGGACTGCAGGCCAACTATCTGCTCAAACGCTGGAACAACTTTGATAGTCAGGGAAATATCTATCTGCTGTCGGCCATCGGTGCGCATGGCCTGAATGACAGTGCGAATGATGGGCTTGGTGGTTACGGCGGTTTTGAAGCTGACTGGGAAGACCGCCGTTATTACACAAGCTATGAAGCACGATATCGTTTTGATGGCGATGAAAGCGGTGAATTTTTTGAACACAAGGCCCGTGTGGGTATTGCCCCTTATGTGGCGGAGGCTGGTTTTCTGCACACCTGGCTGATGTTGCAAGTGGAACACGAACCCGAGCGCGATGACAGTTTTACCTCCACACCACTGGTTCGCGTGTTTCAAGGCCCCGTACTGGCCGAAGCTGGTATGAGCTTTGATGGAGATCTATTGCTTAATCTTGATATTACTTTTTAACCCAAAGGAAACCTGACCATGAAAAAGCTGCTCGCCCTAACTGCCGTGATTGCCCTTTTTGCTTTCTCCGCGCCTGCGATGGCTGCGCATGGCGGCAAACATATTCTGGTCACGGTAAATGGCCTTGTTTGTGATTTCTGCGCACAATCGATGAAAAAGGTATTGGGCAAACAAGAAGCTGTTTCAGCTGTTGATGTAAACCTGACCTCAAAAATCATTACCATTGACCTTAAAGAAACCGGTGAACTAAGCGATGAAACCCTGACCAAGGCTGTCACCGACGCTGGCTATGAAGTCGTCAAGATCAACCGCGAATGAGTAACACGCCGGATATAAAGCCCAACTGGGCGGCTTACCTATCCCTGTTTGGCAGCGCATCGACCCTGATCTGCTGTGCGTTGCCTGCTGTGGTGGTGACACTGGCGGGTGGCGCGGCCATGATCAGCCTGACCACAGCCGTGCCGCAACTGATCTGGCTGTCAGAAAATAAACTGGCTTTGTTTGCTATTTCGGGCCTGATGCTGGCCGTGGCCGGATATTGGCAATGGCGCCAGCGCTATGCCCCCTGCCCGATTGACCCGATCAAGGCCGCCGCCTGCACCCGACTGCGCCGCATCAACCTTGGCGTTTACCTGTTTTCATTATTGATGTTTGTTATCGGTTTTTCTTTCGCGTTTATTATACCGCGATTTATGTGACGTAATCCAAACCGACATCAAAGTTCATCACACTGTGTGTCAAGGCACCCACGGATATCAAATCAACGCCGGTGGCGGCGATTTGTGGCAAACGGTCAAGCGTTACGCCCCCGGAAGCCTCAAGCTTTGCACGGCCTGCGGTGCGCTTAACGGCATCGGCCATATCTTCAAGGCTCATGTTATCAAGCATGATGATGTCAGCACCGCCAAGGGACAGTACTTCATCAAGCTGATCGAGCGTATCAACCTCGATTTCGATTTTAACGGTATGGCCAACCTTGTCCCGCGCGGCACGCAGGGCTGCGGTCACGCCGCCCGCCATGGCGATATGGTTGTCTTTGATCAAAATCGCATCATAAAGCCCATATCTATGTGGCAGGCCGCCACCCACCATCACGGCATATTTTTCAACGGCGCGCAGACCGGGTGTGGTTTTGCGTGTGGCCGCAATACGTGCGTTATAGTTACCAACAGCCGCCACCATGGCCGCCGTGGCCGTGGCAATGCCAGACATATGGCTGACAAAATTAAGCGCAACGCGCTCTGCGGCCAGAATAGCACGGGCATCGCCACATACCTCAAGCACCGCATCGCCCGCAGCCACCTTGTCACCATCTTTTTTAATCCGCTTGATCTCAAGATCATCATCAACCAGCTCAAAAGCCAGATAGGCCGCATCAAGCCCGCAGATAACACCCGATTTACGTGCCGCCATTACTACCTTTGATTTTGTGCCGGCAGGTACTGTGGCGGCTGCCGTGATATCACCGGCCTCGCGCAGGTCTTCGGCCAAGGCATTTTTGACGAGGGGTTCGAGGGTTACGCGTGGAAGTGGTTGGGGTGTCATTTTATCCTCTTATACAACTTCAAGCTGACGCGCAGGCGCCACTGGCAACAGGGCTGGCAGACGCGCTTCGATTTCCTTGAGCGTCACAAAGCTGCGTTTTTTAAACGCTGGTGAGGTTTCAGGATAATCACGACGCGCATGGCCACCACGGCTTTCCTGGCGCATCAGGGCGGAGGCTGCAATCAGCTTTGCCACCAATACGCGGTCGGCCAGTGCTGCGTCAATACCCTCGGCGCGGCGTGAAAGGTCTTGTAACTGGGCCAGTGCATCACACAACCCCTTGCCTTCACGCACCACACCAACTTGATTGGTCATCAGTTGGCGCAACACGCCAACATCTGTCATAGGCGGGATTTTCTCACGCGGTGGCAGGGCAGGCAATTTGATGTGACGCGCGGTGTCGATTGCCAAAAGCGGCAAGCGTTTAACAATATCACTGGCCGCATTCATACCCATCGCCACAGCCTCGAGCAGCGAGTTTGAGGCCAGACGGTTTGCACCATGCAGGCCCGTTGCCGCAACCTCACCCACCGCCCAAAGGCCTGAAAGCGAGCTGCGTCCCTGAATATCCGTGGCAATACCGCCCATGTGATAATGCACGGCAGGGGCGACGGGGATCAGGTCACGCTTGGGGTCAAGACCCGCACGCGCGCAAGCCGCCAGCAGTGCCGGAAATTTCGCCGTATCGATAGTGCGGCAATCAAGGTAGGTTTTCTGGCCGCGCTCGATCTGGGTAAACAGGCCACGGCTGACCACATCGCGCGGGGCAAGTTCGGCCATCGGGTGCTCCAGCATCATGAAGCGCTGACCGCGGCTGTTGCGCAATACAGCACCTTCGCCACGTAGGGCTTCGGTTGCCAGCGGGGCTGGGTCTTCGCCGATATCAAGGGCGGTTGGGTGGAATTGCACAAATTCAAGATCAGCTAGCACCGCACCTGCACGCGCCGCCATGGCAATACCGCGTCCCGTCGCCGCCAGTGGGTTGGTGGTAACCGCGTAAAGCGCACCAATACCACCCGTGGCCAACACAACCGCAGATGCCTTAAAGAATACAGT
Source organism: Micavibrio sp. (assembly GCA_040377115.1). Lineage (GTDB taxonomy): Bacteria > Pseudomonadota > Alphaproteobacteria > Micavibrionales > UBA2020 > JAEXMB01. The sequence continues at coordinate 3,033 of JBEIPH010000144.1, forward strand.
TTCGCTATTGGTATTGCGTGCCAGCAACCCGACAACAGGCCCCATGCTGGCACCTTCGCGGCGCACCAGACGTTCTGCCTCAAACCCTGTGACTATTTTGATTTTTGGATGGGTTGTGACAGCGTTGATCAGGGCACGCATCAGTTCGGCGCCAAAGCCATCACCAGCCGCAGCGCGCAGCACACGGCGCTCTGCATGGCAAGCCTCGCGTGACAGTGCGTAATCATTCAGCCCCTCGCGGGCAAAACGCACACCATACTGGGCCAGCTTTTCAACCACCGCAGGCCCCGCCTGGGTTAATGCGCGGCTGACGCCCACATCGCTGATGCCAGCTCCCGCCTTGAGCGTATCCGCCAGATGGCTTTCAACACTGTCATTTTTACCAACAGCCGCAGCAATGCCTCCCTGTGACCAAGCCGACGCACAACCCTGACCAAGCGTTACAGGCGACAGAACGGTGATATCAAGACGCGCATCAGACGCCGCAAGGGTCAGGGCTGTCATGAGGCCAGCAGCACCGGCGCCGACAATGACCACATCGCTTTTAGCTGTCTTAATATCAGTTGTCATTTTTATCTCTCCTAGATTTTAACCGCGAGCATACGGTCAACTGCTTCTTTCGCACGCACGGCCACCGCCATATCCACCACCACTTCGGTTGTCATGGTTTGCAGTGATTTCAAAATGGCTGGCAGTGTGATCCGTTTCATGTGGGGACACAAAGCGCAGGGGCGGACAAATTCAGTATTGGGGTGATTAACCGACACGTTGTCCGACATTGAACATTCGGTGATCATCACCACCTTGCGCGGTGCGTTGTTGCTGACATAGTCGCTCATTGCTTTGGTTGAGCCGCTGAAATCAGCCGCCTCACAAACCTCGGGTGGGCATTCGGGGTGAGCCAGAACAACCGCACCGGGCCATGCTTTTCTAAACTGCGCGACATCGGCAGCAGTGAATTTTTCATGCACCTCGCAGGCACCCTGCCATGTCAAAACTTTCTTTTTGGTCTGGCGGGCAATGTTGCGGGCCAGATATTGGTCCGGGATCATCAAAACGGTGTCTGACGCAAAGCTTTCAACAATCGCCAGCGCATTTGATGATGTGCAGCATATGTCGGACTCTGCCTTCACTTCTGCCGAGGTATTCACGTAGGTAATAATCGGCACGCCTGGAAATTTTTCACGCAGCAGACGTACATCCGCACCGGTGATAGAACTTGCCAAAGAGCA
>JBEIPH010000002.1:0-15121 GCA_040377115.1 Micavibrio sp.
AAATAACGTTTACACCACGATGGCGCAGGCCAAGGGATTTAAGAATATCAAAACCAACCTTGATTTCCTCAACCGGATCAGCCGACAGTGACACACGAATAGTATCGCCAATACCCGCCCACAACAGGCTGCCCATCCCGATAGATGATTTGATCGTACCTGTGCGCAAACCACCAGCCTCGGTCACACCCAAATGCAGTGGATAATCACACACTTCGGCAAGCTGTTGATAGGCAGCTGCCGCCAGAAAGACATCCGAAGCCTTGCAGGAGATTTTGAAATTAAAGAAATCATTATCTTCAAGGATTTTGATATGACGCAGGGCGGATTGCACCATGGCTTCGGGGCACGGCTCGCCAAACTGCTCCAGCAGGTCTTTTTCAAGCGAGCCTGCGTTTACACCGATGCGAATTGAACAGTTATTATCACGCGCGGCCTTTATCACTTCGCGCACGCGCTCTTCTGACCCGATATTGCCCGGATTAATGCGCAGGCAGGCAGCCCCTGCCTCGGCTGATTCAATGGCGCGTTTATAATGAAAATGGATATCGGCAACGATAGGCACCGTTACCTCGCGCACGATTTCCTTCAGCGCCGCGGTTGACGCTTCATCAGGGCAGGACACGCGCACAATATCGGCACCCGCAACTTCAAGCGCGCGTATCTGCGCCACCGTGGCGGCCACATCAGACGTGAGCGTATTGGTCATTGACTGCACGGTGATGGGCGCATCACCACCCACAGGCACCTTGCCCACCATGATCTGGCGGGATTTACGGCGGATGATTTGTCGGTATGGGCGGATCTGGTAGGACATAGGAAATCTTTCGCGATTCAATAACGCAACAGCTTGGCGCGATGTTGACGCTAGTTATTGATGCGCGATTTGGCGCGGCGAACTTTTTGCAGCTCCTCGGGGTTGAGCGAAACACCCCGCATAATCTCACCGGATTTGCCAAGCGACTGCACAGCCTTGCCGTCAACAAGCACGTCAAAGCCACCCGCATTTGTGGTGATCAGCTGGTATCCGCTTCCTTCAGGAACGCTGAATTGTTCGCCAGACTTCATCAATTTTTTATAAACCACTTTTTCATTGCGATCCATGACCTGCACCCAGCTTGGCTGACGTGCCTTGATAACCACGCGGCCGGGGCGACGTATTTCAATCTCCTCCTCGGGCGTTGCGGTTTCTTCTGCACTTGCAGCGGCAGCAAGCGCTGCCTCGTCAGGTTTTTGCACCGGCAGAACTTCCTCGGCAGGCTGCGCTTCGGCTGCAGGCGATTCTTCAGCAACAGGCTCTGGTGCCGTTACAGGCTCAGCTGACGCGGCCTGTTCTTCTTCCTTAACCTCGGTTTCTTCGGCATCAGCTGCAGTTTCTTCTTCCTTGGCGTCGGCAAAAAGGGCTGGGTCTTCACCAACGGGCGCAATCACCGCAGGTGTTTCGGCAATTTCGACCGCATCCTCGCCACCCGAGAAGAACGTCCAGCCAAGCAAAACGAGCAAGGCAAGGAAAGCGCCAATACCAACCAGAACAGGGTCTGGCATGCGGCTTTCAACGATTGGCGTTGGCGCCATCATTTCCGGCATCACCGGATTCATCGCGCCATGTTCGGATTTGAACTTGTTGGAAACCTCGACAGGATTAAGCTTGAGATAAGACGCGTAGCTTTTCACAAAGCCAATGGCATAGGTCATGCCGGGCAGTTTTTCGATATCGTCTTCTTCGATCGCGCGCAGCTGGGCCGCACGCACGTGGATAGAGGCTGAAACATCTTCAAGCGTGAGTTTCTTTTGCTCGCGCACCTGACGCAACCATTGGCCAGATGTGATGTTTTCTGTGCGCTGTGGCGGCGTGCTGTCGCTAACTACCTTGCGCTTCTTATCTTTACCTTCGGTCATTGTTTAATTTTCCTGCGTAATGGTCATGTTATGATCGCGCGCAAAAGACATCAGCCTTTCGCGCAGGGAATGTTCTCGGGATGATAAAAGCGACAGTAGATAGGTGCGCAGCTGCGCTGTGTCTACCGTAGGGATCATCATCTTGATGGCTTCAACCGACTGGGCTGGAACTGACAGTGTCCTGAAGCCAAGCGCGGTCAGTACCGCCGCTTCAATTGGTTGCCCCGCCATCTCGCCACAAACGCTGACAGGTTTGCCCGCCGCATTGCACGTATCAGCGATGGATTTTAAAACACCCAACATCGCGGGTGACAGGCAATCAAAACGGTTACGCAGCCCAAAGTTACCACGATCGGCTGCATACAGATACTGCATCAAATCATTGGTACCCACCGAGACAAAGTCAACAAGCGGCAGCAATGTATCAAGCTGCCACAACAGTGCAGGCACCTCGATCATCACGCCGATCTCGACTTTTTCAGGTAGCGCAATATTGTTTTGCTCCGCACGCTTTAGCTCCATATCTAGCAGCTTGCGTGCGCGCTCGACTTCGGCAACTTCGGTTACGAAGGGCAGCAGGATTTTAATGCTGCGGCCTTTTGCGCCAAGGATGAAGGCTCGGAATTGTGTGCGCAAAACAGCGGGGCGGTCCATACCAATGCGAATGGCGCGCCAGCCAAGCGCTGGGTTATCTTCCTGCGGTGCCTTGAAATACGGCAGTGGTTTGTCACCGCCAATATCAAGCGTGCGGAAAACAACAGGCTTGTCGCCCATGCGGTCAAGGATCTGGCTGTAAAGTTCGGCCTGTTTAACCACCAGCGGATATTTCTGCCAACCCATAAAGGCAAGCTCGGTACGGAACAGACCCACACCATCAGCACCCGTTAAGGCAAGGCCATCAATTTCAGACATCAGGCCCGCATTCATCTGCACGCTGATATCAATACCGTCACGGGTGATGGCGCGTTGCTGCACATGGCGGCGGCGCTGGCGTGTGCGTGCCGCGCGGTCTTCGAGGTTTTTGGTGTAAAGGTCGATCACATATTGCGAGGGACGGATATAAACATCACCGCGGTCGCCATCAATAACAACGGCGTCACCATTCGCAACAACCGAGAAAATATCAGCACATTGACCCACAACAGGAATACCCAGCGCACGCGCCACAATCGCCACGTGGTTTGAATGGCTGCCCTTTTCAAGGATTACACCCTTGAGTTTGTTGTGATCGTAATCAAGCAAAGCGGCAGGCCCCATGCCACGCGCGATCAGAATAATGCTTTCCGGCTGATCTTCTGGCTGGAACACACGGCTCTGGCGCATCAGGTGGCTGAGCAGACGGTTGCTGAGGTCTTCAAGATCTTGCAGACGCTCGCGGATGTAACGATCCGGCATTTGGGCCATGCGCGCGCGGGTTTCGTTTTGCACCGTGGCCACGGCCGCCTCGGCACTCAAACCTTTATCGATTGCGCCTTCGATGCGCGTCATCCAGCCGCGATCTTTGGCGAACATCTGATAAGCTTCAAGAATATCCTGACTTTCTGTACCGCCAAGGCCAGCACTGCGCGACAACATGCCATCAATTGCCGCGTGCATCGCCGTCACGGCCTGACGCAGGCGCATTTTTTGCTCTTTGCCATTGTCAGCGATAATATCCTGCATGGTCAGGCAAGGTTCGTACAAAACAGCTGTACCAATGGCAAGACCACGGCCAAGAGAAACGCCTTCGATATGTGACGCTTTCTTGCCCGAAGCAAAGCCTGCGTTCATTTCCTGACGCGCCAGCAAGCCGCCCGTCACAATCAACTCTGCCAACACCATCGCAACGGTTTGCAGAATTTCCACCACTTCGTCGCCATAGGCACGGGGCAATCTGTTTTGCAGGGTCAAAACACCATGCACACGGCCACCACGCACGATTGGCACACCAACCAGTGCGCGGAAAAGACCTTCGCCTGTTTCAGGGCGCGGTTGATATTGCGCCAGATCGAGGCTGTCAGGTTGAACAAGCGGCAGGATACTGGCGGCAATATCCCCAACAGGCCCCTCGCCCACGCGCAGCTTGATGCCACGCAAGCGGTCGATTGGCAGACCCCGCGCAGAAAACAGCTCCAGCGTTTCACCCGCGCGCATGATAAAACAAGCACAGGCATCACCGCGCAGCTCGCGCGAGACCAGATCAACAATATCGTTCAGCTTTTCTTCGGCACCGGCCGCACCCGCCATAATATCACGCAAGGTGGATAGCAGCTTTTTGGGGGTCGCCAACAGCATCTGCGCCTCGACAAACTCCGAGGCGCGCTTTTCACGCTTGGCAGCAGAACCGCCGCCGATCACATACCAGTTGACCGGATCGAGCTTCATGCGGCTCCTTCTTCTGGTTTGTCGAGCCCATAAACGCTGTGCAGCGAACGCACGGCAAGCTCGGTATACTCCTCGGCGATCAGTACACTCACCTTGATTTCAGATGTGGTGATGACCTGAATGTTGATGCCTTTTTCAGACAGCGTCTTGAACATACGCGCAGCAACACCCGAATGGCTGCGCATACCGATACCGACGATAGACACTTTTGCAACATCGGAACTTGATTGAATTTCAACACCCGCCATTTCGGCTGTATTTTTCTTGAGCACTTCAACCGCGCGCGCAACATCAGCGCGCGGGACAGTAAAGGTAAGGTCGGTATGTTTCTGATCAGGCGAAACGTTCTGAACGATCATATCAACGTTAATCGCGTTATCAGCCAGCGGGCCAAAAACGCGCGCGGCCACACCGGGCACATCGGGCAGATTGCGCAGGGTGATTTTCGCATCATCCCTGCTGTGGGCCACGCCGCTGACGACTTCGTATTCCATGATTTCACCTTCATCTACAACCAGCGTCCCGGGCAAATCGCTGCCAAGCGCCGTTTCAAAACTTGATAATACCTGTACAGGCACGCGCTGTTTCATCGCCAGCTCGACCGAGCGTGTTTGCAGCACTTTGGCGCCTACTGACGCCAATTCCAGCATTTCTTCAAATGACACACGGTTCATCTTGCGCGCGCGGCTGACGATGCGCGGATCAGCCGTGTAAACACCATCCACATCGGTATAGATATCGCAGCGGTCAGCCCGCAGTGCCGCCGCCACCGCCACAGCCGAGGTGTCAGACCCGCCACGCCCGAGTGTCGAGATACGTTCGTTATCAGCCACCCCCTGAAAGCCCGCGATAACCGCAACCTCGCCATCGTTCATCGCCTGTTTCAGGCGGTCACCATCGACACCGGTGATACGCGCCTTGCCGTGTTTGTCATCACTGCGGATGGGTAATTGCCAGCCAAGCCAGGAGCGAGCGCGCAAGCCACGCTTTTGCAGTGCAATTGCCAACAGGCCAGATGTCACCTGCTCGCCCGAGGCGACAACGCTGTCATATTCACGCGGATCAAACATCGGAGAAATCTGGTTGCAGTAATCCACCAGTTGATTGGTCACACCCGACATCGCGGAAACGACAACAGCCACCTTGTGGCCAAGCGCACATTCCGCGGCCACTTTGTTCGCGACGTTTTCAATCGCGGGAATGGTGGCCACCGAAGTGCCACCGAATTTAAGCACGAGCACGCCCATGTCTGTTTTTGGACATCCCTGAAAAAAGTGTACTGCCGTGATTTCAACCAGAATACACAGGAACCCACTGATTCCTAAAGCAAGTTATTCCATTTTCAGTTAAAAAATTCTGTCCATTTAAGCCCTTTGGCGTGCTATCGAGGGATATCTGCACAAGAAAGGAATGGATATGGCAAACGTCACGGTCATCGGCTCCCAATGGGGGGATGAAGGCAAAGGCAAAATAGTTGATTGGCTTGCCGCAAAGGCCGATGTGATCGCGCGCTTTCAGGGTGGTCATAATGCTGGGCATACCCTGACCGTTGGTGAAAAAGTCTATAAACTCCACCTCCTACCCTCGGGCATTATCCGTCCGGGCAAAGTATCGGTCATTGGCAATGGCGTGGTGGTCGACCCTTGGGCTTTGCTGAAGGAAATTGACACCCTGCGTGCACAAGGCATCAGTATTACGCCTGACAACCTTGTGGTGTCTGAACACTGCCCTGTGATTTTACCACTTCACGGGTCGCTTGACCGCGCGATGGAAGAATCCCGCGGTGCTGCCAAAATCGGCACGACAGGCCGTGGTATCGGCCCGGCCTATGAAGACAAAATCGGTCGCCGTGGTCTGCGCATGTGCGATCTGGTCCACACCGCCGGCTTGCGTGAAAAACTGGAAGCCATGGCTGTGTTTTACAACACGTTGCGCCGCGGGCTTGGTGCGCCAGAGATTAGCGTTGATGAATTTTTTGATGATCTCAAGCAAGTTGCTGAAAAACTGGCACCCTTTATCGCGCCCAGCTGGCGCGTGCTGGATGATGCCAAAACCAAGCGCAAAACCGTGCTGTTTGAAGGTGCGCAGGGCATCATGCTGGATGTCGATCATGGCACCTATCCGTTTGTAACATCGTCAAACACCGTTGCGGCAGCTGCCGCCAGCGGTTCGGGCGTTGGGCCTGACCAGCTTGGCTATGTGCTGGGTATCACCAAGGCCTATACGACACGCGTTGGATCAGGCCCCTTCCCAACCGAAGTGACAGACGAAGTTGGTGAAACGCTTGGTCAGCTTGGCCATGAATTTGGCACCACCACAGGGCGCAAGCGCCGCTGCGGTTGGTTTGATGCCGTTCAGGTACGCCAAGCCGTCAAGGTTGCGGGTATTCGCGGGATTGCATTGATGAAAATCGATGTCATGAGCACGCTTGAAGAAGTCAAAATCTGCACAGGTTACCGCCACGGCGATAAAACTTACGACTACCTGCCTGCCAGTGCGGATATTCAGGCCGAACTGCAGCCCATCTATGAAACCATGCCCGGCTGGCAAGTGCCTCTTGCTGGTATGCGCAAACTGTCTGACCTGCCCGAAAAGGCATTGCAGTACATCCACCGCATCGAAGAGCTGATCGGCGTACCCGCCGCCATCATTTCAACCAGCCCCGAGCGTGATGATACCATCCGTGTAAAGGAAATTTTCTAAGATGAACGCAAGGCCTATTAATTGCTCAAGGCCCACAAACGCTGGCAATGCGCTTTTTCTGATCTTGATTGCAGTGGCGCTATTCGCTGCCCTTTCCTATGCTGTCACAAGAACAGGCCGCGGTGGCGGTAGCATTGACCGTGAAACTGAAATTTTGCTAACCGCAGAGGCTCTGCAATACGCAGCCCAGATGGCTGATGTCGTAATGCGGCTTAAGCTTAGCGGTTGCGAAGACACTCAAATAAGCTTTGATTCAGCCGCAACCGGCACTTTCTACGACAACCCGCTGGCGCCGGCGGACGAGTCTTGCCACGTCTTTTCGACCAATGGCGGCGGCATGACCTATCGCGCACCTGACCCTCGGCTTTTGGACAGCAGCCAGTCGGCGATGACACTTTTTGGCAGCTTTCATTTTACCGGAGAGTCAGAGGTTGTTGACGTTGGCACCCCAGTGCCAAGCGCGACATCACCCGATGGACGTGATTTGATCTTGTTTATCCCCTACCTTACCCAATCCATCTGCCGCAAAATCGCGCAGCAGACCAACGGACTGGTTGGCAACAACATCCCCGTAGAATGGAATATCGCCTATGAAGACCGCGCACCAGGTTTGGTAAGCCCCTTTAAAGGAAGCTATGGCACGGGCAGTGGATTTGGCATGAACGGTTTTGGCGCAAACGCCGCGGCGATAAACGGCAAGACGGTCGGCTGCTTTGAAGGTGAAAGCCTGCCGCTTACTGGCACATATCACTTCTTTCAGGTTTTGCTGGCAAGATAACACCCTTCACGCGAAGGATATTTTTAACTCTCAAAGCCCGTTCAGCCACCAGCCCAGCAGTAAAATCTGCGGGATAGTCAGCAGTGGCAAGAACAGCGTCAGCTTCCACGATTTTGTTGTCTGACGCAAAACCATGATCTCGGTGTAATCGGTTGACACGCCTGCCATCATAAAGGCAAAGGCGTTACCAGGCGCACCCGCGCGGTTAAAGATATCACCCGCGATGGGGGCTGAACCTTCCGAACACACTTCAATCACGGTCGCGGCAAACAATGTCATCGCCAGCCCTAGTACGGTCGGGCCAAAGTATTGCTCAAACACCGCAGGGTCCAAAAAAACCCGCAAGGCCGACGCAATAATCACGCCCACAAAAAGCCAACGCAAAATCATTTTGGAATCGCGCAGGCCAATAAGCAGTGTCTGCCAGATAAACTGTGGCGACCATGGCACTGATTTCAAACCTGCCTTGGCCTCTGGCCAAAATTTGAAGCTATCCGGCATAGCTGTGCGGTTGGGGTTGGCTGGCAGATTGCCGCGGCCTTCAAGATATTCAAACAAAATACCCGTTATCAATCCAATCAGCATCGACAGTGCAATAAACGCCAGCGTCCATTTGACACCGATCAGGGCAAACATAATGATCGTCAACGAAAATGAATTCCACGGACTGGAAATCAAAAACGCCATCACCTGCCCTGCTGTCGCACCGCGCTCATACAACTTTGCGCCAATCATCAAAATGCCGTGGCTGCATAAATCAAGCAACACACCCGCCATCACCGCACGCACAACGCCGCGCCAGCCGCGCTCCGTGCCCAGGGCTGCCATGACAAAATGTCTTGGGATACGGCTCATAAAACCAAGGGCGACAATACCGATCACCATCCCCACCCACATCTGGTTCATGATGGAGAAAACAGCGCCCGCAAAACCTTCTGGATGGTAGGCCGCATGTTCGTCGGTTAAAAGCTGTAGGATATGCCAAGCGTAACCAGCCAGCACAACACCCAACCCGCCCCAGAAAATCACATCCGGTTTTGGCTTGGGTCCCGTATTTGCCACGCGCACAGACTGTGGCCCAACGGGAACCGTTTTGGGTGCTTCTGGCGGGCAGCAGCAGGGCTTGACGTCTGTCATATTACATATTCCTGTGACGGGTATATTAAAGCCTAACCCTTAAAGCACATTCAGGCAAGCTATGCTGCCAAAGCTGCTGGCTTAAATCCACGTCCTCGCCTATTTATTAAGTTATAGCGCCCCGGCCCGTCTGACAGGTTATTCAGGATGATTTTAATGAACGCCCTTTGCCGCACTGCCTTGTTTGGCTTTTTTGCCCTTTTGCTGGTATTGCCCGCCAGCTTGAATGCGGCAACGGCCCCCGCTGCTGGCAAATCAACTGGCCTTACCTATGATGTCTATGCTGGCGGGTTTAAAGCACTGCATGCTGATCTCGAGCTTGATCTTGATCGTCAGGCCTATGACATCACGCTGACAGCCAACACGCAGGGATTTATCGGCAGTCTGTTTCCATGGCGCGCCACTTACAAAACCGCAGGCCAGACCACGCGCAGTGGTGAAATGATGCCCAGCCAGCATATCGCACGCAGCAGCTGGAAGGACGAAGAAAAAATCACCGAGATGAACTATGGCCCAAACGGCAAGCTTTTAAAGATCACCGTCCAAGAAGGTGAAAAAACCACCACCGACCGCAAGATCGAACAGGAATTAGCCGCAGACAGTGTTGATCTTTTGACCGGCACGCTGTTGTTGATGCAACGCGCCAAAAACGAAGGCGAGTGCAAAGGCAGCTTTCCTGTGTTTGACGGTAAGCGCCGCTATAACATCACCCTGACGGGCGGTGGTATGGACACCATCAAACAAACTGGCTTTTCGATTTATTCAGGCAAAGCGCTCAAATGCACGCTTAAGGTCGAACCCGTCGCCGGCTTTAAAAAGAAAGATTACAAGCGCGGCTGGCTGGCTGTGCAAAGCCACACCGAAGAACGCAAAAAACCACCCACTATCTGGTTTGCACGCCCTGATCCTGACGGGCCGGTTATTCCCGTGCGCATGGAAATCAACAGCAGCTATGGCGCGGTTGTTGCGCATCTGACCGCTCAAAAGAAAAAGTAATTTTCTGCAATAATCTGTGAGTTGCCGTTGTGGCAACGACCTGTTTGACTAACACCATGCGTCATAAGGGGATATCATGACCAAACAACAATCGCCGCTTGCCTGCATTATCCTTGCCGCCGGCAAAGGCCAGCGCATGCAATCCGACCTGCCCAAGCCCCTGCACAAGGTGGCTGGCCGCAGCATGCTGGCCCATGTTATCGCCGCCGCCGAAGGATTGGGCGCGCAAAAAATTGTTGTCGTTACCGCACCCGATATGGACAGCGTGCGCGAAGCAGCAGCACCACATTCAACCGCGATCCAAAGTGTGCAAAACGGTACAGGCGGCGCCGCCCTTGCAGCACGCAAGTCGCTTGAGGGATTTAGCGGCGACATTCTGGTTTTGTTTGGCGATGCACCCTTGACTACCACTGACAGTCTGAAGCGTGTGGTTGATGCCCGCCGCGCCTTTCCTTCTGTCGGGCTTGTTTTTTCCGCTTTCCGCACAACAGACCCCGCCCGTTATGGCCGCATGATCGTTGGCGCTGATGGCAGCCTTGAGCGCATCGTTGAATTTAAAGACGCCAGTGAAGATGAAAAGAAAATCACCCTCTGCAATGGCGGGATTGTTTGCGCAGATGGCGAAAAGCTTTTTGAATGGCTGTCGCTTGTCGGCAACGATAACGCGCAAAAAGAATATTATCTGACCGACCTGCCCGCGATTGCCCGTAAAGACAACCGCCTGACCCAGATTGTCGAGTTGCCACCCGAGGAAATGGAGGGCGCAAACACCCGTGTTGAGCTTGCCCGTCTTGAAGGCCTGATGCAAAACCGCCTGCGTGAAAAACACATGCTGGGCGGCGCAACGCTGCTTGACCCCACCAGTGTATTTTTCAGCTATGACACGGTGATAGGCCGCGACGTTGTGATTGAACCAAACGTCTTTTTTGGCCCTGGTGTGCGCATCGGTGATCGCGTCACGATCCACGCCAACAGCCATATCGAAGGCACACATGTTGCCGAAGGAGCATCTATCGGCCCTTTTGCCCGCCTGCGGGCAGGTAGCCGCATTGGCGCGGACGCCAAAGTCGGCAATTTTGTTGAAACCAAAAACGCCACATTGGGTGCAGGTGCCAAGGCCAGCCATCTGTCCTACCTCGGCGATGCCGACATTGGCCCACGCGCCAATATCGGTGCCGGCACCATCACCTGCAACTATGACGGATTTTTGAAATACCGCACCGAAATTGGGGCGGAGGCTTTTGTGGGTTCCAACACCGCGCTGATCGCACCTGTCACCATCGGTGCGGGCGCTTATGTCGGTGCAGGCAGCGCGATTTATGAAGACGTCAAGCCAAATGCCCTTGCCCTCACCCGCGCGCCACAGATTGAAAAAGAAGGTTGGGCGACCGAGTTCAAGCGCAACAAGATGAAAGAAAAAGCTCAAAAGGAGTAAACGCCCATGTGCGGTATCGTTGGTATCGTCAGCAATGACAGACACGTCGCCTCTCTCTTGCTTGAGGGATTAAAGCGTCTTGAATACCGCGGATACGACAGCGCGGGCGTTGCGACACTTGATGCAGGCAAACTTGACCGCCGCCGCGCTGAAGGCAAGCTGGTTAATCTGGCCGACCGCTTGACGCGCGAACCGCTGGCAGGCACCGTTGGCATCGGTCACACCCGCTGGGCCACACATGGTGGTGCCGTTGAGAAAAACGCCCACCCGCATATCACCGACCAGCTGGCGGTGGTGCATAACGGCATCATTGAAAATTATCGGGAATTAAAAGAAGAACTGGAACAATCCCAGTGCCGCTTTGAATCCGACACCGATACCGAGGTGATCGCACATCTGGTCACGCATTACCTCAAGCAAGGCCAAAAACCGCGCGAGGCCGTTGACAGCGCCCTTGCCCGTTTGCGCGGCGCCTTTTCAATCGCCCTGATTTTCCGTGGCGAGCAAGGCCTGATGATCGGCGCACGCCTTGGCACGCCGTTGGCCGTGGGCTTTGGCAAGAACGAAATGTATCTGGCATCAGATAGCTACGCCCTGGCGCCACTCACTGACAAAATCTGCTTCCTTGAAGATGGTGACCGTGTCGAGCTGACCACGGCGGGCGCCGTCATTCGCGATATGGCAGGCAAAGTCGCCAATCGCGATATTCGCACCACCGCACAATCAGGCGCCATCACGGGCAAAGGCAAATACCGCCACTTCATGCTCAAGGAAATTCATGAGCAACCTGCCGTGATTGGTGAAACGCTCAATACCTTTATCAATCCCGCCACTGGCCACATCACCCTGCCCGCTGATCTGCTGGCACTTGCCAAAACGCCACGCCTGACAATTTCAGCCTGTGGCACGGCCTATCTGGCAGGTTTTGTTGCCAAATACTGGCTGGAGCAAATAGCCCGTATTCCCGTTGAACTCGATATCGCATCGGAATTTCGTTATCGCGAAGCACCCATGCCTGCGGGCGGAGCTGCGCTGTTTATCTCGCAATCAGGCGAAACGCTCGATACGCTTGAAGCACTACGCTATTGCAAGCGCCAGAAACAAAAAGCCGTTTCTATCCTCAATACCATTGAAAGCACCATCGAACGTGAAAGCGACCATGTGCTGCGCACACTGGCGGGGCCGGAAATTGGCGTTGCTTCGACCAAAGCCTTCACAACACAACTTGCCACACTCGCCTGCCTGACCATCGCCCTTGGTCGCGAAAACGGCAGCATCGATGCCAACCGCGAAAAGCAGCTGACCGATGCCCTGCGCCACCTGCCCGCCCATATCGCCCATGTGCTGGGACATGACCAGCATATCCAGACGATTGCCCGTGATGTGGCCGAAGCCCGTGATGCGCTTTATCTGGGTCGTGGCACATCTTATCCCATCGCACTTGAAGGTGCCTTGAAGCTCAAGGAAATTTCATACATTCACGCCGAAGGTTATGCGGCAGGTGAAATGAAACATGGCCCCATCGCTTTGATTGATGAAAATGTACCTGTGATTGTGATAGCACCAAGTGATGCCCTATTTGAAAAAACAGCCGGCAATGCACAGGAGGTTATGGCGCGTGGCGGCAAAGTATTGCTGATTTCTGATGCTCAGGGTCTGGCTAAATTTAAAGGTCAGGCCACCTGGAGCATTGAAATGCCCGTGGTTGACCCCTTCGTGGCACCGATTCTCTATACCCTGCCCGTACAGTTGCTGGCCTATCACGCTGCGGTGCTGAAGGGCACCGATGTCGACCAGCCCCGCAATCTGGCCAAGGCCGTAACGGTAGAATAAGCACATCCCACCTGCCACAGGCTGGGTTTGGCAGCTTAGGACGTATCCGTATGGCGCTTATGGCCAATTTCAAGCGCGCGGATTGCCTTCAGCGGCGGGATCGTATAAAAATGAGTTATGTTTTTACAACCTGACGGCCATATCAAAAAATTATGGGGTTTTTACCTGCCTGTGGCAGTGGCAGTTGTGCTTGCCGCCATTAACCCCCTTTTTCCCAAAAAGTTCGTTGACCTTTTTTACGTCGAAAACGGCATCCTTGAAATTCTGCAACCCACCATCTGCTTTGCGGCTGTCTTTGTGGGGATTAATACAATCCTCAAAGCCAAGCTTTCAAAATGGCTGCGCGCATGGATTACTGTTGCTGTGCTTGGCGCGCTTTATGTGGGTTTGGAAGAAATCAGCTATGGCCAGCAAATCCTTAAGTGGGAAAGCGGCGCTTACTGGTCAGAAGTAAACGATCAGAACGAAACCAATCTTCACAACACCTCGTCGTGGCTGGATCAAAAGCCACGGATTATTCTGCTGGTGGGTATTATCATCGGCGGCATTATTATTCCACTGCTGGCGCGTTTTCGCCCACACAGCCTACCTGCCAAATTTGCTGTGATTTACCCCAGCTACGATCTGATAACAATTGCAGGACTGGTTGCTTTTACACAGGCAACCAAGGGGCTTTTGAAACTGACGGGCATCGTTATTTATGATCGCACCAGCGAGCTGAACGAATTTTATATGTTCTATTTCGTGCTGCTTTATCTGTGCCAGCTGCGCTATACATTGCTCAAGGCTCAGTCCTGAAGCATGCCTTTTTCGCGCAGCAATTGCTGCAGCTCGCCCGTTGCATACATCTCGCGCACAATGTCACAACCACCAACGAACTCGCCACGAACGTAAAGCTGCGGAATTGTGGGCCAATTGGTGAAATCTTTGATGCCCTGACGCAGGGCAGGGTCTGACAGCACATCGATATCTTTGTACTTCATGCCAAGGTTATCAAGCACCTGAACAACAGCTGCCGAAAAACCGCACTGCGGAAACACCGCTGATCCTTTCATATAAAGGACGATATCATTTTGTGCGATATCGTGACGGATACGGTCGAATACGTCGCTCATTTTTGATCCCCTGTTATTGCGCGCGTGACAAGCTGTAGGGCATGGACAGCGCTGGCCATGCTGTCACCCAACGTACGATAAACCATCTGGTGTTGCTCGATACGGCTTTTGCCTTCAAAGCTTGGGCAAATGACAACCGCCGTAAAGTGACGGCCATCACCGCGCGTGTCTTCAACACGCACCTCGGCTTGTGGCAGTCCCTGACGTATCTTGTTCTCGATATCTTTGGCGTTCATGTCATCCTCGTGGATACTTCCCTATCCTAAAGGGGATCGCTTAATGAAGCGATAACAAAGACATAGGTTTTATTTGCCCTAAAGCCAGCACACATAGCTGATCAACACAGTTAATATAGCAAATCTGTTTAACCCTTTGTCAAACAAGCTAATTTATGATGTTAAATGACATTCCTCGCCCAGAAGGGGCGTTCAAGGACGGTCACCTTACGCGTTTTAACAGGCCAAGCATGACGCCGCCAGATGACAAAAACTTCACGCTAGAGCCGCTGACACAGGCGGAGCTGAACGAAATCATCCGCAAGCATCAGATGTTTCTGAGTGCCAGACCAGGTGGCGCGCGCGCCCTGCTGCGTGACCGTGACCTTAGCGGCCTTTCATTTGTCGGACAAAACCTTGCACAGTCGGATTTTACGGGCTGCATCATGGCCAACACCGACCTGACCAACGCCAATTTTGAAAGCTCTACCCTGTTTGGCTGTGACTTCACCAATGCCAAGCTGACCAACACGCGTCTGGTGCGCGCCGACATGCGCGGCTGTGAAATTGGCACCGCCGACCTTTCAAAGGCTGACATGACGGGGGCTGACCTGCGCGAGGGCAAAACACTGCTCAAACGAAAAGT
>JBEIPH010000069.1:0-5818 GCA_040377115.1 Micavibrio sp.
GGGGGGCAAAACGTCAATACGCAGGTGGCATATCGCGCGGCCGAAGACCTCTATGTACAGGCCGCCAGTATTCGATCAGCCATCGTTGAATGTACGGTTCAGTATCCGCAAGGCGGGGATGGGCCGGACAACAACAATTCAGACATCGATGGCGATGGCGATACGGACGACACAGACAATCCCAACAATCCCTATCCTATTGAGCCCAATAAGGCGTTTAACCCGCATGGTGGTGCAGCAACCAACAATCAGGTGCGTAACGTCAGCTGCACGGCAGCGCCTCTGAATGAGGCGAATATCTTTCAGGGAAGCAATAACCGTGGGCGGTTTCTTCCGCCGCCACCGTCAGGTTTTGGTGAGTGGACCTATCATAACGACACCAATGGCGTGCGTATCCAGGTTATCGGTACAGGTGGCGGCAGCGTGACAGATGCGATCAGCCGTCTGCGCAGCAAGTTTGCGTCCTGTCAGGCTGAGGTGAATTTTGCCACCTGTGGTGCGACCTGCGTTACCATCTGGATCATGCGCAAGACAACCGTACCTTGTCTTTAAAATCTATTTAAATTCCGCCTGAAGTTCGCCAATCGCTTGTGCCACGCGCTGGAATTCCGCAGCAACGGCGTTTGCCTGATCAACCGTGATCTCGCTGCCTTTTTCAATCCCAGATTGGATGTCCGATGCCAAATTGCCCAGATGCGGGCATCCGGCTGAGCGTGCCGCACCCTTCAGGCTGTGGGCGGCTTCTTTTAGTCGGTGTTTATCACCTGACGCTTGTGCGCTGACGATTTGATCAACCAGTGGTGCTGTCATGCCGGTAAACATGCCAAGCATTTCGGCCACTTCAGCATTGATCTCCCCCATCTGGGCGACAAGCATGGCGCGGTCAAGGGCTGGTGGCAGGGTGCCGTCTGCTGCTGCTATTGGTTGTGCTGTGTGTTCTTCGTCAGCTGTATGATGCCCATCTTCTTTCAAAACACCCCAACGATTGAGGAGCTGTTTGAATTGGCCAAGTGAAACAGGTTTAAGCAAGCATTCATCAAAACCGTAGGCCAGATACGCCTGACGCTGCGCCATTTGCACATCGGCGGTCAGCACGATAACAGGGAAGCGTTTTAGGCTGTCGACGTTGTTTTTTTCTTCCTCTGCACGGATGCTGGCCACCAGTTGATAGCCATCCATGTCGGGCATGTGCAAGTCGGTAAATAAAATGCCGTGTTCTTTACGCTCAAGGGCGCGCAGGGCTTCAACACCTGTGGTGACAAAATCAGCTTCGACACCCAGTTTTTGCAACTGACGTCTAAGGACATCGCGCACACTTTCGGTATCTTCTGCGATCAGCAATTTGCATGGCCCAGTAAAGTCCTGCTCGGTCATGCGCGCTGCTGCGGCCTTGACCGTTTCACCCAGCCCCAGTCGGCTGGCAGGTTTGGAAAGATATTTTGCCCCCAGCACGCGGGCTGTGTATTGCATGCCGTAATCATTGCGCACGGTGTAAAGGATCAGCCCCATAAAGGGCCGCAGCTTGGCGGCTTCTTTGAGCAGGTCGATACCAAGACCGTCGGGCAAGCCCTGGTCAATCACCGCCACATCAAAGCGGCGCTTTTTGATCAGATCAAGTCCTTCGGCATATGTGGGCACACTTTCAACCTTCGCCCCCATCGAGGTGAGGGAGGATAAAATTTCTTTGGCACCCTTGGGGTGGTCCTCCACCGACAGCACGGCAATGCCATCAAGGCTTGGTAATTCCACCTTGGCCTGTTCATCCGCTGCACGGGTGGGGATTTCAAACCAGAAGGTACTTCCGTGCCCGACCTCGCTGTCAACGCCAATCACGCCGCCCATCAATTCAATCAGTCGTTGCGAGATTGACAGGCCAAGACCCGTGCCGCCAAACTTGCGGGTGGTGGAATTATCGGCCTGTGTAAACGCCTGAAACAGTTTTGCCTGAACCTCGGGCGGCATACCAATGCCCGTATCTGTAATTTCAAAGCGCAGCGCCAGTGCGCCGCCTTTTGCCGGCAGGTGTTTTGTTTGCTGGTGAATGCGCAGGGTAACGCTGCCCTTCTCGGTAAACTTCATGGCATTGCCGACAAGGTTGATCAGCACCTGACGCAATCTGGTCGGGTCGCCCATCACAACAAAGGGGACATTTTGGGAAATTTCAGCCGCCATTTTAACAGGCTTGCCCATCAGGCGGACTTCCATGCATTCCATCACACCATAGGCGAGGGTGCGCACGGGGATTTCAAAATCATCAAGCTCGATTTTTCCGGCCTCGACCTTGGCAAGGTCAAGAATGTCGTCGAGAATTTCAAGCAAGCCGCTGGCTGATTTGCGGGCGGTGGCAACCATGTGTTTGGCCTCTTCGCTGATCTGCTCATCGGCGATCAGCTCCAGCAGGCCATAGACGCTTTGCATGGGGGTGCGGATCTCATGGCTCATGGTCGCCAGAAAGCTGGATTTCATGTCCGCCATGGTTTTGGCTTCGGCTTCGGCCTGTTTCAGGCTGTCGATGTCGCTTGAATCGGTCATGATCTTTGCGGCTTCCCCTTTTCCCAGTTTGATTTTAGCGCTAAATAGATAATGAACCTTTGCTATCGATTCCCATAAACCAAGGAAAATACCCAACATGTCTTATAAAGTCGCCATCGTCGGAGCCACCGGCAACGTGGGCCGTGAAATGCTCAATGTGCTGGCCGAGCGTAACTTCCCCGTCAGCGAGGTGGTTTTGCTGGCCTCGGCACGTTCCACGGGTCGCGAGATTTCCTTTGGTGAAAATCAGGTCCTCAAGGTTCAGGATCTGGCCAAATATGATTTCAAGGGCACAGACATCGTGCTGGCCAGTGCAGGCGGCAAAGTATCGGCCGAATTTGCCCCGCGTGCGGCAGCGGCGGGTGCTGTGGTGATTGATAACTCATCACACTTTCGTATGGACCACGATGTGCCGCTGGTGGTGCCCGAAGTAAACCCCGAAGCCATCGCCGGATACAAAAAAAGAAACATCATCGCCAATCCGAATTGTTCAACCATCCAGATGGTGGTGGCGTTAAAACCGCTGCATGATCTGGCAGACATCAAGCGCGTTGTTGTTTCGACCTATCAATCCGTATCAGGTGCGGGCAAAGAAGCGATGGACGAGCTGTTTAACCAGACCCGCGCCTTGTTTTCAACAATTGACACGCCCAAGCGCGAGGTTTTCGCTAAACAGATTTCCTTTAACGTCATTCCACAAATCGATGTGTTCATGGATGACGGCTTCACCAAAGAAGAATGGAAGATGAAGGTCGAGACGCGCAAGATCCTTGGCGGTGACATCGCCGTAACAGCGACCTGCGTGCGCGTGCCGGTGTTTGTCGGCCACAGCGAGGCCGTGACGGTTGAATTCAACAACCCCATCACCGTGGCGCAGGCACGCAAAGCCCTGCAAAAAGCGCCCGGCGTGGTGGTGATTGATAAACATGACCTGGAAGATGGCTTTGTGACGCCCGTTGAAATTGCCGGTGATGACCCTGTCTATGTCAGCCGCATCCGCAAGGATGACACGGTTGAACATGGCCTGACCTTCTGGGTGGTGGCGGATAACCTGCGCAAGGGCGCTGCCACCAATGCGGTGCAGATTGCCGAAGTGTTGGTCAAAGAATATCTCTGATTGATTGGCCTAAACGGGCCTGATGGCGGGCAACTGTTTGTCTTGCAGCGGGGCGATATCTAGTGCCGCGCCGACGGGGCCGCGTGTCAGGTGTTCATAGGCGTGTTGGAAATCGGCGCGTGTCAGGCCGGTTTCTGCCAGAATGCGCGGTACGTTGCGCGACTCTTCGGCTTCATACCAGCAGGCGCGCAGGCCTGCGTTACCTTTTGACTGGCCGATCAGACGGGCAAGAACACCAAACAGCGCAACAGCGATGGGCCCAGCCAGTGTTTGATCACGGAAAAGATCAGCGGCCTTAAAGCTGCGCGCGTGTTCAAGGCGATCGATATTGGCGGCGATCATCTTTGTCATTGGGGCGGCATGGAAAGAAACATCATAAACCTCGCCCCAGCCGCGCATGATCAGGGCGTGGTCATGACGCGCGTTCATAACGGGAATGGGAAGTTCTTTTTGTGCATGCAGGTCGCTGACCAAGCTGTGGTCAAGGCTGTCAGCACGCAGCAGCGTGATTTTATCGTGGCTGTCAGTTAAAATCAGATAGGCAATGCGCTTGGCTGCTGGACGTGTTTGTTTGAGCGCTGCACGGCGCAGATCGGCACTGAGCTTGGCAGCGTCGCGCAGGCGGGTGTCGAGAGCGGGGTCTTTTTCCGCTTCTTCATAAAAGGCGCGCAGGTCGGGTGTTTGTGGCCAGAAAACGCCGCCACCCGAAAGGCGCATGGCGCGGTCAATTTGCGCGGGGTCTGTGCAATGCCTGACAAAGCTCACCAGATCCGCCCCGTAAAGCACGGTCGGGTTTTCGTTTTTGCTGTTGGCAGAGCTAAAAAGGGACAGCAGGTTGCGCATGTATGCACTTTTCTTTCAAAGGTTTATGACCTTGAAAGTAGCATAGCTTGATTAATTTTACGTAAAGGCTGAGAGCTGGCTTAAACAGCGGCTTTTATTCGCCG
Organism: Micavibrio sp.; assembly: GCA_040377115.1. Classification (GTDB taxonomy): domain Bacteria; phylum Pseudomonadota; class Alphaproteobacteria; order Micavibrionales; family UBA2020; genus JAEXMB01. The sequence continues at coordinate 4,597 of JBEIPH010000069.1, forward strand.
AGCGGGGTGTCGGCGGCTGGGGCAATCGCGCTCATGGCTGCTGCATCTTCGCCCACATCGGTGCCACGCATCAGTTGTTCTGACAGGTCGCGCAAAAGGGCCTCGTCACGGGCGATATTGACGATATAGGGCTGTTCTGTGGCGCTGGTCAGGGCAGCGTCGCGTTCCGACCAGATGCGTAGGGCATCAAGCCCCGCCAGCGTGGCGCCAATGCCAAGCCCGACAGCAAAAAGGGCGCTCAGGCAGATGGTCATCAAACGTGGTTTGCGCTGGGTTTTTTGATCGGTCATTGGGGGCTCCTTTTTAAGATCAGCCGATCAGGAGATTAGCATATTCCATGCCAACCGGCATCTGTTTTTGTTAACCTGCTGAAATAATTGAAATCATCTTGCGCGGTAACAAAATTTATCGCTCAATAGGGGCATGTCTTTTGCCTATATCCTTTTGCTGGCGGTGTTGCAGGGGCTGACGGAGTTTCTGCCCGTCAGTTCAAGCGGGCATCTGGCCCTTGCCCCCAAGTTGCTTGAAGTTGCCGATCAAGGCCTGCTGATGGATGTGGCAATGCATGTGGGCACGCTATGCGCGGTACTGGTTTATTACCGTCGTGATGTGATGCAGATGATTTGCGCGGTTTGGCATTTCATCATGCGCACCGAAAAGCCCGAAGATGTCTTTCATCGCAACCTTGGATTTTTCATTGTGCTGGCAACCATACCGGCGGTGGTTTTTGGTTTTATCCTGCACATCGCTGAACCAGACGGCATGCGTGCGCTGGGTGTGATTATTTTCACCACGCTGTTTTTTGGCGTGTTGATGGGCATTGCTGACTTTGTGGGCAGTAAATCAAAAACCATTGCCGATTTGCGCCTGCGCCACGCGCTGGTTATTGGCTTTGCGCAAATGTGCGCCTTGATCCCCGGCACCAGCCGTTCTGGGATAACAATGACAGCGGCGCGCTTTATGGGCTTTGCCCGTGTGGATGCGGCGCGCTTTTCCTTCCTGCTGGGCATACCTGCAACGGGTGCGGCCGGCACGCTTGGCATGCTTGAAATGCTTGAAACGGGCAATACCCAGTTGCTCCACGATGCGGCGCTTGGGATGTTTTTCTCCTTTCTCGCGGCGCTCGGGGCTATCCATTGTATGATGCGCTGGCTTTCGCGTTATGGATTGTTGCCTTTTGCGATTTACCGCGTTTTCCTTGGCCTTGGGCTGATTGCCTACA
>JBEIPH010000020.1:0-8767 GCA_040377115.1 Micavibrio sp.
AGTTGACCGCGGTTACCTTGATTATCTCGGTGATTATCTGGGTGCGCCACCATGAAAATATTGCCCGCCTTGCCAAAGGTCAGGAAGGCAAGATCAATCTTGGTGGTAAAAAATGACCGCGCTGTCTGCCAAAGACAAGCGTGATTGGCTGCGCCTGATCCGCAGCGAGAATGTCGGCCCCGTTACCTTTTATCGTTTGATCGAGCGCTATGGCACTGCCACCCGCGCGCTTGAAGCACTGCCGGATCTTGCGGCGCGTGGCGGCAAGACAAATTTTAAAATCGCCAGTGTCAGCAGTGTGGATGATGAAATCGCCCGTATTGAAAAATCAGGCGCGAAGCTTATCGCCAAAGGCGAGCCTGATTACCCCCAGCTGCTGGCAGAAATTGAAGACGCCCCACCGCTGTTGACCATCAAGGGCCGCGTTGACCTGCTGAACAAACCCACGCTTGGTATTGTTGGTGCGCGTAATGCTTCATTGGCTGGCAAGCGCCTTGCCGAAGACCTCTCCCGCCAGATCAGTACGGCTGGCTATGTGATTGCCTCGGGCTTGGCGCGCGGTATTGATACGGCTGCCCATACGGCGTCACTTTCCGGTGGCACAGTGGCGGCTGTGGCAGGTGGTGTTGATGTGGTTTACCCGCCAGAAAACCAAAAGCTTTACGAACAGCTTTCTATCGAAGGCTGTGTGGTGGCTGAAAGCCCCTTTGCAACCGAACCTTTGGCGCGTCACTTTCCACGACGTAATCGCATCATCTCGGGCCTGTCACTTGGTGTGTTGATTGTCGAGGCTGCGGCAAAATCCGGATCGCTGATCACAGCGCGCATGGCGCTTGAGCAAAACCGCGAGGTCTTTGCCGTGCCAGGATCCCCCCTTGATCCGCGTGCAGAAGGTGGCAACCGTTTGATCAAAGACGGGGCGCATCTGGTCATGCGGGCGGATGATATTTTGCAAGTGATGGACAGCTTGCGTTTGCGCCCTTTGCGCGATGGCGGGCGTGACTGGCAAGCGGGCGGTGCGATACCACCTGCGGCTGATTCCGGCCCCGATGACAAGCTTCGTGATTTAATTCTGGAAAACTTAAGCCCGACGCCAACCGACCTCAATGACCTCATTCGTACCGTCCAAGCCCCTATTCCTCTTGTATTAACCGTTATTCTGGAATTAGAACTTGCCGGACGTATTGAACGACAGGCCGGAAATAAGATAAACCTTGTTTAACGAACACTATTTATAAGGTGTAGAGGGCGAACATCCGCCCGCACCTATCAAACAAGGATTTCCGCATGTCGGCACAAAATCTGGTCATCGTTGAATCTCCGGCCAAGGCCAAAACAATCAACAAGTACCTTGGCCCCGATTACATGGTGGTGGCGAGCTTTGGTCACGTCCGCGACCTGCCTCCCAAAAACGGATCCGTTGACCCCGAACATGATTTTGCCATGCAGTGGGAAATTGGCGAGCGCAGCCACAAACCGCTCAGCGAGATTTTGACCCGCGCCAAAAAAGTTACCACCGTCTATCTCGCAACCGATCCGGACAGAGAGGGCGAGGCCATTTCCTGGCACGTTCAGGAATACCTGAAAGAAAAACACGTCGCCGACAAAGTCAAAATCCGTCGCGTGACATTTAACGAGATCACCAAGAACGCTGTCAAAGAAGCCTTCACCCATGCGCGTGATATCGACAACCATCTGGTTGATGCCTATATGGCACGCCGCGCGCTTGATTATCTGGTGGGCTTTACCCTGTCACCCGTTTTGTGGCGCAAGCTGCCGGGGTCACGTTCGGCTGGCCGCGTACAATCGGTTGCCCTGCGTTTGATTTGCGAACGCGAAGCCGAGATCGAAGTCTTCAAGGCCGAAGAATACTGGTCAATTGAAAGCATGCTGACCACCAAGGAAGGCAAAAGCTTTACCTCCCGTCTGGCCATGATGGATGGCAAAAAGATCGACAAGATGACCATTGGTAGCCAGGCCAGTGCCGATGCCGCCGTGGCGCGCATCAAGGGCCAGGATTTCAAGGTTGCCACCATTGAAAAGAAACAGGTCAAGCGTAACCCCTATCCGCCTTTCATTACCTCAACCCTGCAACAAGAAGCGTCACGCAAGCTGCGTTTTTCTGCGACCAAAACCATGCGCACCGCCCAGCGCCTGTACGAAGGGGTCGAACTAGGTGGCGAAACCGTTGGTCTGATCACCTATATGCGTACGGACGGCATCACGCTTAGCCAAGAGGCTATCGAAGGTGCGCGCAAGCTGATCAAAAACAAATTCGGCGATAACTACCTGCCCGACAGCCCACGCGTTTACAAATCAAAAGTCAAAAACGCACAAGAAGCCCACGAAGCCATTCGCCCCACCGATGTTTTCCGCACACCTGACAGCGTGTCGGAATATCTCAACGAAGACGAAGCGCGTTTGTACGAATTGATCTGGAAGCGCACTGTTGCCTGCCAGATGGAATCTGCCGTGCTCGACCAAGTTGCCGTCGATATCGCCAATGGTGACGGCAAGGTTGTTTTGCGCGCAACCGGTTCGATCATCGCCTTTGATGGCCACCTGAAGCTCTACCGCGAAGAACAGGAAGACGAAGACAAAGACGTTGCCGAAGAAGAACGCCGTCTGCCACCGCTGAAAGAGGGCGACGCCCTGACGCTTGACAGCGTCACCCCCAACCAGCATTTCACCCAGCCCCCGCCCCGGTATACCGAGGCCAGCCTGGTCAAAAAGATGGAAGAACTGGGCATTGGCCGCCCATCAACCTACGCCAGCATTTTGCAGGTGTTGCAAGACCGCGACTACGTCAAGTTAGACCAGCGTCGCTTTATACCAGAAAGCCGCGGGCGTATCGTTACCGCCTTCCTCGTTAACTTCTTTAAAAACTATGTCGAATACAACTTCACGGCAGATCTTGAAGAACAGCTGGATAGCATTTCAGCTGGTGACATCGCGTGGAAAAAAGTACTGCGCGAATTCTGGACCGCGTTTTCAGCCGCCATTGAAAAAACCACCGATCTTAAAATCACCGATGTGATCAACGCGCTTGAAGCCGACCTGCAGCCCATCTTGTTCCCGACGGGTGATCAAACCTGCCCTGTGTGCAAGGAAGGCCGCCTGAACCTCAAGCTTGGCAAATTCGGTGCTTTCGTTGGTTGCTCCAACTATCCTGAATGCCGCCACACACGCCCCGTTCTTTCCGGTGGTGATGATGGCGAGGACAGCGGTAGCGGTGGCGAAATCGGCCAGCCGCCAAAGCTGCTTGGCAATGATCCCGAAACCGGACAAGCGGTTACGCTGCGCTTTGGCCCTTATGGCCCTTATGTGCAGCTTGACCTGCCACCAGGTGCAGCCACGCCCAAGGAAGAACCAGCACCCGCAGATGGCAAGAAAAAAGGCAAAAAGAAAGCCACCGCGCCCAAGCCCAAGCGCGGCCCCGTGCCAAAGAACATGGATGTCCATGAAATTGACCTCGCCAAAGCGTTGAAACTTCTTACGCTGCCACGCGAAGTGGGCAAGCACCCTGAAACAGGCGAAGTGATCAAGGCCGGTATCGGTCGTTTTGGTCCCTTCCTGGTGCATCAGGGCAAATTTAAATCCATTCCGGCAGATGACCCCGAGGGTGTTTTGACCATTGGTCTTAACCGCGCGGTTGATTTGCTGGCACAGCCCAGCAAAGGTCGTGGCGGATTTGGCGCCGCACAAGCGCCCTTGCGCGAACTGGGCAATCACCCTGCTGACGGCAAACCGATCACACTTAACAAGGGCCGCTATGGCCCCTACATCAAGCATGGCAGCGTTAATGCCACGGTCACCAAGGCCTATAACGTTGACAACCTCACGCTTGAACAAGCAATCGAGCTGTTGTCAGCCAAGGCGCAATCAGGTGGCGGCGGTGCAAAAACACGCAGAGCCAAGCCAAAAGCCGCACCCAAGAAAGCCGCCAAAAAGAAAGCTGGTAAATCTTGACCGATAACAAGGACAAAAATGGCGCCCCCTTCCCAACCGCGGAAGAGGTTGCGGCATTTATTGCCGACAGCGATAAACCACTAACCAAACGCGACATCGCCCGCGCCTTTGACATCAAGGGCGAGGATCGCACACGTCTGCGCCAACTTTTGCGCAGCCTTGAAGACGACGGCATGCTGCGCAAAACACCGGGTAAAAGTTATCACGCCCAAGACGACCTGCCCGAACGCCTGCTGATTGAAATCACCCACGCCGATGTCGATGGTGATTTGCAGGCACGCCCCTGCGATTGGCATCAATCCGGTGACCCGCCCGCCATTTTTGTCCTGCCGCCACGTGGACAGGCCGCCCTTGATATCGGTGACAAAGTTCTGGCACGCCTGAAAAAGATTGCCGCGCGTGAATACGAGGCCCGCGTGCTCTCCCTTGCCAGCGGCGATGCCAAAACCAGTGACAGTGCCGAACGTGTTGTCGGTGTTTACAAATCTTATAAAGGTGGTGGATACGTCTATCCCACCAACAAAAAGATCAAGGAAGATTACTTTATCCCGCCCTCGCTCACCGAAGGTTTGAGCGAAGGTGATCTGGTTGTGATTTCTCCGCTGCCACCAGGCGGGCCCTATGGGCGCAATAAAAATCCGGCCCGCATCGTGGAGCGTCTGGGTGACAAGGACGATCCGCGCCTGATTTCGCTGATCGCCATCCACAGCCATGGCATCCCCACCGACTTCCCGCAAAAAGTATTGGCCGAGGCTGATGTTTTGGCCGAACCCGACCTTTCTGGCGGGCGTGTTGACCTGCGCGCGGTACCGTTTGTTACCATTGATGGTGCAGATGCACGCGATTTTGACGATGCCGTTTTTGCCGAACCCGACACGGATCCCAAAAATCCCGATGGCTGGCACCTGATGGTCGCCATTGCCGATGTGTCGTACTACGTGCGCTCGCACGGTGCCCTCGACAAAGAAGCGTACAAACGCGGCAACTCGACCTATTTTGCTGACCGTGTCGTGCCAATGTTGCCTGAACGTCTGTCAAACGACCTATGTTCCCTGCGCCCGCTGGTTAACCGCGCAGCACTGGCCGTGCATTTGTACATCGACAAAGATGCGCGCCTGATAAAATATAAATTTGTGCGCGGGCTGATCAAATCAGCCGCCCGCCTGACCTATGAACAGGTCGAAGACGCCCACCGTGGTCAACCCGATGACACCACCGGCCCGCTGATGGATGTTGTTATCAAGCCGCTTTATCAGGCTTATTCAAAACTAAAACACGCGCGTGAAAAACGTGGCGCGCTAGAGCTTGACCTGCCCGAACGCAAGGCATTGATTGACAAACAAGGACACGTAACAGCAATTGTGCCGCGCCAACGCCTTGACAGCCATCAGCTGATCGAAGAATTCATGATCCTTGCCAACGTGGCGGCTGCCATGGCGCTTGAGGATAAAAATGCTGCCTGCGTTTATCGCATTCACGACCGTCCCGCTTTTGACCGGCTGGAAGCCACGCGCGAGTTTCTTAAAGATTTTGGCTATAGCCTGCCAAAATCCGAAACGCTTGAACCGCGCAACCTCAACCACATCCTGAAGCTGTCAGCCGACAAACCCGACAAGGCGCTGATCCACACTGTCTTGCTGCGCACACAAAGTCAGGCGATTTACAGCCCTGAAAACATCGGCCACTTCGGCCTTGCGCTTGAAAAATATGCGCACTTCACCTCGCCTATTCGCCGTTATGCCGATTTGCTGGTGCATAGATCGCTGGTACGTGCCTATAGCCTTGGGGATGATGCGCTGACCGATCAGGAAGACCAGAACCTTGGCGAGCTGGCCCAGCATATCTCGCAAACCGAGCGCAGATCGATGTTGGCCGAGCGTGATGTGATGGACCGCTTTACCGCCCAATACCTCAGCCACAGCATCGGCAAGACCTTTATGGGCCGCGTTTCAAGCGTTACCCACTTTGGTATTTTCGTGACGCTGGATGAATCGGGCGCTGATGGTATTGTGCCCATGCGCTACCTGCCACGTGATTTTTATGTGCATGATGAAAAGCGCCACGCGCTTGTTGGCCGCGAAACGGGCTTAAGTTTTCATCTGATGCAATCTGTTCTGGTGCGCTTGGTCGAAGCAGACCCGATGCGTGCCAGCACTGTTTTTGAAATTGTCTTGGGCGAGGATATTGGCGGCGATAAATCAGGCCGCGGACGTCCTGAAAACCGGCAAGATCGACACAGCTCGCGCGATCGCCGTGATCGTGACAACAGACGCCGTGATGATCGCCGCGGCAAACGCCTTGAAGGCGGCCCAAACAAAAAGAAAAAGCGGAAGTAGCGGCGAGCAGTGCGGTTGTGCGATGGCCAGAGGCCAGCGAACAGAGCGGCACCTCGCCTTTTATAAAGCCGTTTCCACGCGGTTACGGCCGTTGCGCTTGGCTTGGTAAAGGGCCGCGTCAGCACGCTCGATAAACTCACTGACACTTTCACCGCGCTTGTACTGGGCAACACCGACGGACAGCGTAATACGGCCCAGCGTTTCCTGACTTGATTTGTTGACAACCTCTTTGCCCTCGATCTGGCGGCGCAGCTGGTCTGCAACTTTTACGCCGGATGTCAGCGTGGTTTCTGGCAGGATAATCGCAAATTCTTCGCCACCGTAACGGGCGGCAATGTCACGGCCCTTGACGTTATCAGTCAGGGTGCGGGCAACCAGACGCAAAACCTGATCGCCCACCTGGTGACCGAATGCGTCGTTAAATGATTTGAAGTGATCGATGTCGAGCATCATCAAAACCATGGTTGCGTCAAATTCTTCGCATTCCTCAAGGCAATCGCGGATCTGCTTGTCAAAGGCTTTGCGATTATAAAGGCCTGTCAGGCCATCCATCATCGCTTCCTTGCGCACGTTATCAAGGCTGCGGCGCAGTTCTGATACTTGTTCGGATGAATTGACCAGCTGTAATTGCAGTTCTTGCTGTTTTTCAACAATCTGGCGCGTATCGGCGACCATGGCGGTGACGACGCTGCCGAGGTCTTCAAGCGTTTCCGCTTTCATCACGCGGTCTTGCACATTATCAAGGTTATCACTGTAATCAGAGGTTGCTGTTTTGACCGATCGCAACATGGTTGCAATCTCGGTAATCGCGGCCTGTACCTGATCGCTGATTTTTTTGACAGCATCGTCGCGCGCTGTTTCGCTTAGATAGCGTTTGTAAATCTTGTGGCAGTTAACCTCGTCCAGTTCACCCGGATGGTTATCGATGGCGCGCACAATTTCGGGGTCACCCTGAAAATAGCGAAACCACAGTTCATACAACTGCGGCAAAGGTTTGAGGCCAAGCTTTTCGATGCGTTCAAGCGCAAGCACGGCTGTTTGCTGCGTCTGCGCAAGGGATCCCCCCGCGCTGCCAGCACCCGCACCTTGTTGCTCGACTGTGTTCCCCACCTTGGTCAAAACGGCCCCTGCTCGTTTTTGGCTTTCGCAAGCCATACCCGTCTGTCGCACAATAGCGGCAGACCCCCGTATTCTAGGTGAATTTATTTTAGCGTGAAAAGTCTAAATAAATTATTATGCTGAATATGTAAACTTTTAGAGTTTTTCGAGGCTACATTCAATGCGCGAGGCCGGCTGACCCGCCAGCAGGGGCAAAACATCGGCCACGGTATTGGCAACGGCATACATCTGACGGTGACGTTCGGGTGTAAACCCCTTGGCGATCATGTGGTCAATCATGGCCAACAGCGGATCGTAATATCCACCGATATTGAGAATAATCACCGGTTTGTCATGCAGGCCCAGATATTTCCAGGTGAGGATTTCAAACATTTCCTCAAGCGTACCAAGACCACCTGGCAAAACAACAAAAGCATCCGCATTGTCGACCATCATTGTCTTTCGCGCATGCATGCTGTCGACAATCACCAGCTCGGTAATGTCGTGGGCCTGGCCTTCTTTTTCCGACAGATGGGCCGGAATAATCCCCAACACGCGCCCGCCTGCATCCATGGCTGATTTTGACACGATGCCCATCAGGCCTACGCTGCCACCACCATAAACCAGACGCACATCTGCGGCGGCCAGCGTGGCCCCAAGGGCGGCCGCACCGCTGCGATAGACGTCATCAACATCACTGCCCGTGCCGCAATAGACACAAACAGAGGAAACAGCCAAAGACGCGGCTTTCTGGCCTGCATCAGCGGGGGCATTAAGGGAGGACAACGGCATGTTCAAAATTCCTGAAATTCGATGGATTGTTGGCTTTATGTATAGGTTTAAACCCGCTTCAAGTCCAGAACATCACCGGTTGCTGATTTATGTCAAATATTAAGCACTTCTTGCTTGTTTGCAAGTCACATCTGCGGGAAAAACAAGGACGTGATTTTCCACCCTTAACGAAAGCCGATACCAAACCATGAGCGATCTCGTCAGCACCATTACCAAAACCATCTTTGTTCCGATCCATCCGGCAGGCTGGCCCTTCATCGTTATCTTTGGCGTGCTTGCTCTGCTGTTCTGGCAGCTCAGCTGTTTGCTCGGCTTTTTTGGTCTGATGCTGACCCTGTGGTGTGCGTATTTCTTTCGCAACCCGCCGCGCCACACCCCCGCCCGCAAGGGCCTGATTATCAGCCCGGCTGACGGCCGCGTGCAGATGATCACCCAAGTTCCCCTGCCGCCAGAACTGGATGACATGAAGAACAGCGGTGATGATGCCCTGTGCGATGCGCCGGTTGTTACACGCGTATCCATCTTCCTCAATGTCTTTGACATCCACGTTCAGCGCATTGCCGCCAGTGGTG
>JBEIPH010000192.1:0-3556 GCA_040377115.1 Micavibrio sp.
CACTGACAATCATCACAGACGACAAACCTTGCAGGTGCTTGGCCATCAGCGTCCCCGCCTGAGCGAGCACGCCTTGCGCCACAAGAATGTCATAACCAGCACCCTGCTGCGCTGGAATATCAACTCTGATGTCATGCATGGTTTTGACGTCCATTAACTGCCCTGCCTTGTATCGAGATAGCTGGCCAAAGCCTCGCAAATCATCTTAACCATTTCAGCCGGCGTCTGGTCGGCGCTTTCCACGACAATATCAGCCTCGGCATAAATGGGGTAGCGGCGCTGCATTAAGGTATCCAGAACAGCTTCCGGGTTTTCCGTTTGCAGCAACGGGCGCGCGGTTGACCGCGCCGTGCGTTCCACCAGTGTTTCAAGATCCGCTTTCAGCCAAATAGAGATCGCCTGAGATTTGATAATCCCCCTGACGCCATCCTGAATAAAGGCCCCGCCACCTGTGGCCAGGATTTTAACGGGTGGCTGCAGCAGGCGGTCGATGACTTTCAGCTCGACTTCCCTGAAAGCAGGCTCGCCATAAAGATCAAAGATGTCGGTAATACGCATACCCGCCGCTTTTTCGATTTCATGATCCGAGTCGACGAAAGGCAAGGTCAATGTCCGTGCCAGTTGACTGCCCACACGGGTTTTACCCGCCCCCATCAAACCCACCAGCACCACGGTGCGGTCAAGGCGCGAGAGACGATCAAGCAGATCGAGAGCCAATAGCGGCTGTGCCATAAAGCGGAATTTTCCCTTAATTACAGTGTCTTAGCCTTACAGGTCCGCCCCCTGAAATCAAGAGCTAAATACAGCCGGCCCTAAAACCACCCGCTTGGTTTTTTATGAAAAAATAATTGTTGACCCGGATTCTTGATTGTGCGATACATAATCAGCTTTATGGTATCTGCTTGTGCGAACCTATTCATGGTGAATAAGGGCGTGCGTGCCTCCTCCGGGGCGCAAATACCACAAAAACAGGATGCGCAAGTGACCTACCTGGTGCAGTTGTCCGTCTTGGCTGCTTTAAGAATCAGTTTCGAATCAAAAGTGCCTATGTGGCGATTCAGGGTTCAATAAGCGGGTAAAACTGCTCTAAACGTCTCAAAACGCATGGTTTTCGGGACATTTGGAGAGGCTGAAAAGCCGCAAGGGTACTGTGGAATAAAACTTTTGTTTTTATGGGTTTCCGCCTTTTTGCTCAACAAGAGCCTTAAGCCCATGGAATACTAAAAATAAATTTTCACATATTCGCTCTTGCAATTACCTTTGGGATGCGGCTTTATGTCCTAAAGTTTTACTTGTTACGGAGGCGTATGCCTTAGTGATTACTGGACTATCTACTTATTCAGTAAACATAAGGTGTGCGGAAAAGAAACTTTACAAAGGAGAAACCCACTATGGCACGTCCAGGTCGTCCAAGAATGCCAAAAGCACCCCTTCCGGGCTCTGTTGATGCATTCCTCGATATGCTCATCGCTGAACGCGGTGCTGCGCTGAATACCCGTCACGCTTACGAACGTGACCTCGCCGATGTCTGCGCCTTTCTGAAGAAGCAAGGCAAAGAAATCGAGCGCGCCGATACCAATGATCTTAAAGCATACCTCGCCGAATTGGGCGAACGTGAAAACGCCAAGAGCAAGGGCGGCGGCAAAACAGCCGTTCGTACCATCGCACGCCGTATTTCGGCTCTGCGCCAGTTCTTCGGTTTCCTGGTATCTGAAGGCAAGCGCTCTGATGATCCCACCACCAATATCGAAAGCCCAAAGCAAACCCGCACTCTGCCAAAAGTGTTGAGCGAAGACGAAGTTACCGTCCTCATCACCACCGCGCAGAAGCAAGGTGGCCCAGAGAGCATTCGTCTGGTGGCTCTGCTTGAAATCCTTTATGCGACCGGTCTTCGTGTTTCCGAACTCGTTGGCCTGCCTCTGACCTCGATCGGCCCAGAAAGCCGTTACCTGACGGTTGAAGGCAAAGGCGGTCGTGAGCGCATGGCTCCTCTTTCCGAGCCAGCTCAAAAAGCGATGAAAGGCTACATGGACATCCGCAACAAGTTCCTGATGCCCGATCGCAACGACACACAAAGCAAGTGGCTCTTCCCCTCACGTACTTCTGAGTCAGGCCACCTGACACGCCAGCGTTTCGCTCAGCTCCTGAAAGAGCTGGCTCGTAACGCCAATATCGATCCTGAGCGCGTTAGCCCGCACGTTCTGCGTCACGCCTTCGCAACCCACCTGCTCAAGCATGGTGCGGATCTGCGCAGCGTACAGAAAATGCTCGGTCACGCCGACATCGCTACCACCCAGATCTACACACAAGTGGTTGGCGAGCAAATCAAGGCAGCTGCTGACAAGCATCCTCTGGCCAACAAAGCCACTGGTTGATATCGAGCTGACTGAATAAGAACAAGAGGCGTCTTTTGCATAAAAGACGCCTCTTTTCTTTGGTTATACAGCCAGTCTAATTCGGTGTATAAGAAACCCTGTTCAATTTACGGTGATACCTGATGGAACGCGCAGTTATACTTGATATTGAAACCACCGGGCTTTACGTCGACGAGGGTGAGAAAATCGTCTCTGTCGGCATGATCGAGGTCGTTGATGGCACCCCCACGGGCAAGACCTATTATGGCTGCTTTAATCCGGGCCGCGACAGCAACCCGCACGCCCTGGCTGTTCACCGCCTGACCACCGAATTCCTCAAAACCAAACCTGCTTTTGGCACGGCCGCCCAAACCATCCGCGATTTTATCGGCGATGCCCCCATCATCATCACCTGCCGAACCAGCGAACGTCACGGCAAACCCTATACGCTCGATGAGGCTTTCATCAGCGCTGAAATGGCCGCCGCAGGTGTAACGCCACCCGCCGCAAACCAATGGGTCAACATCCGCCGTCTGTCCGAAGAAATGTTTGGGCAGGATGGCGCGCGTCTTGATGCCGTGCTTGACCGTTACGGTATCAGCCGTGCAGAGCGCGAGGAAAAGGGCCATGATGCCTTGCTCGATGCCCGCCTGCTGGCCGATGTCTATCCCAGACTGAAGGCAGATTATGCCGCCTTTACCCAGAAGGCAGCCGCCAACAAATCAGCACCAAAACTGTAAAAACATTCCACCCACCTGAAAACGGTAAACAACATGACCTATCACCTTGAATTTGAAAAACCCTTGATGGAGCTTGAGGCCAAACTGGTCGAGCTGCGCGCCATGGATGGCGTTAACATCAATGACGAGATCAACCGCATCAAGGAAAAGACAGACCGTATCCTGCTGCAAACCTATGCCAAGCTGGCACCCGAGCAAAAGGTTCAGGTGGCGCGCCACCCCAACCGCCCGCATTTTGTCGATTATACCAAGCGCCTTATTCAGGATTTTACCCCGCTGGCAGGCGACCGCCTGTTTGGCGAAGACCACGCCCTTGTTGGCGGCCTTGGCCGTTTCCGTGGCCAAAGCGTTGTTATCATGGGGCAGGAAAAAGGCTTTGATACCACCAGCCGTATCAAACACAACTTTGGCATGACCAAGCCTGAAGGCTATCGCAAAGCGCAGCGTTTGCTGGAACTTGCC
>JBEIPH010000061.1:0-6225 GCA_040377115.1 Micavibrio sp.
ATCGCCGCCCTGCACGAGGCAGCGGCCGAGCGTGGCGACAAACTGCGCGCTGCTTTCCTTGAGGTAAACGACCCAGACAAAGTGGGCCGTGATGACAGCGGTATGGATCCATCCAAGCGTGTGGCGATCTTTCAGAAATGGGGTGCCAAGCGCATTCCTGTTGACTACGTTCAGCCAGCCCTTGGCCCAGGTAAGTCAAAATTCCGTGATGAGATGCTGATGGCTTACCCGATCAACGGGCGCTATCCAGCACCGTCGGATGTATCCGCGTTTATCGATGCGATTTATAAGTACTGCAGCTTTGGTGCCGACCACACCAAGGACGCTGATTACATCGAAACACAGCGCCAGATTAAAAACTGGAAAGGCTTTAAGGCTGAACCACGCAGTGCTGCTGTGTTGTCATTTGCCGAAAAAGCAGCTGCCAAGCCGCAGCCTGCTGCCGCGCAAAGACAGCCAGCACCCAAAAAATCACTGAAAAAGTAAAAGAGCTTTAGCGCTTTGGTGCGGCCAGCTTTTTGTTGACCATGCCGATAATGGCTTTTTTGTCTTTCTCGCTGTTAACCCAGTCGAGTTTTGACGCGTCGAGATAAAGCGTTGGTACATTGCCGCCCAGTTTTTCGATGGCTTCGGTGATCAGGGCTGTCATTTCCTCAAGGTCTTTGGGCTTTACGCCTTGTTCCCAGTCACGGCCACGGTTTTTAATCCGTTGTGCATGAATATCAGAGGGCAGGGTGATGACGATGCGCAGGTCAACGGGCGGCATCTTTTTATAAGCTTCGCGGATAACCGCGGTCAGCAGCTCGGCATTTTCTGGCGTGTTATAGGGCTTGGCATAGGCATATTGAACCAGCAGTCCGGCATCGGTCACGCTGGTGCTGCCCTCGGGGTGTTTTGAAAGTGCTTCAAGCGTACGGTTGAGGTGGAAGGACAGCATGTTCAGGCTGCCTTCAAAGCCGTGCTTGTGCATGTCACCGATATACTCGCGGAAGAAAAACAGGCGCTTGAGGTCTTCTTCTTTTTCGATAAGAGCGTTAAAGCCAGCCTTTTCATTAAACATCTTGGCCAGCGACGTCTTGCCCGAGCCCATGATGCCAATAATCTCGATAAAGGCCATATCGAACTACCCTCTTTGAATGGTGCCAACGCTGTGTTAATGATTGCCAAATTATGGCATTTTTGGGCGCAACCCTACAAGAGGGCAAAAACGTGAAGAAATACGCAATTTTTGACATGGATGGTACATTGGCCGACGCCACAGACCGCCAACACCACCTGCAAAAAGAACCCCAGGACTGGGAGGCTTTTTTTGGCGATTTGCACATGGACCCGCCAATTGAGAATATTGTAACGCTTTACAACACGATTGCCGCCACCGACACCTACAAAGTCGCCGTTTTTACAGGCCGTCCCGAGCGTTACAAGCAAATGACGCAGGAGTGGATGGCGCGCCACGGGCTGGCGCCTTGCCCCATTTATTGCCGCCCCGATAATGACAACCGTCATGACCTTGATGTCAAACGCGAGATATATTTGAATTTTGTCGCGCAGGGCCGCGAAGTTGCTTTTATTGTCGAAGACAGAAATTCGGTTGTGGCCATGTGGCGCGAGATGGGAATTACCTGCCTGCATTGCCGCGATGCTGATTTCTAAGAGGATTAAAAATGAGCATTCATTACAAACTGCATAAAAATGACCTGCCAGCCGATGTCGTATTTGGCGATGTTTTATCGATTGATAGCGAATTTATGGGCCTTAACCCGCATCGCGATCGCCTGTGTCTGCTGCAGATTTACGATGGCAATCCTGAAAAGCTGGTGCATCTGGTGCAATTTGACAAAGACAGCTATGCCGCGCCCAATCTGCGCAAATTGATGTCAGACAAAACAAAACAAAAGCTGTTCTTTTTTGCCCGCGCCGACATGCAGTGGATTGGCCAGTATCTGGGCGTGATTGTTGAAAATGTTTGCTGCCTGCGCATTGCCTCGCGCGTGGCGCGCACCTATACCCAAGACCATGGGCTGGAAGATGTTCTGCGCCATGTGCTGGGACTTAAAATTTCTAAAGAACAGCAATGCACCGACTGGGGATCTGCCAATCTGACCGATGACCAGCTGAAATACGCCAGCAATGACGTGCTGCACCTGCATGCATTAAAGGAAAAGCTCGATTCCATGCTGGCACGGGAAGGGCGCGCCCATATCGCCGAGGGCCTTTCGGCCTGTCTGCCGGCCGTGGTGACGGCTGACCTGGCTGGCTGGCTTAACGAAGATCTTTTTGGCTATTGGGTTGAAAAGAAGTAAATATTTGAAATTAAACGGCATTTTTAATAAGAAAGTTGCTAAATAGTTACCAAATTATTAAATTTTCTGTTGACATTATGAAATCCATCCGCTAATTTCGTCACACAATTAGGAAAAATGAATTCAAAATCCATGCAGCCTCCAGCTGCACGGAAAACATCCCAAGGAGCGCAAAACCATGACCGAACAAGATGGTAACGACAACCTGAACAACGACAACGGTGCTGATGCTGGCGCTCCACAGCAGCCTGCAGCCACCACGCCGCCACGCGCGGACCTGAACAGGGTCGTAAGCTATAAGGACGCGACAGACGATATGCGCGCCGAGATGGAATTGCTGATGCAACCCATCGATGAAAACCCAGCAGATTTCGATACCATTATTGACTATGGCCATGAACCGCTGAAAGAAATCGGTGACGTTGGTCGTCGCATGGTGAGCGTTCAGTCCGGCTTTGCTTCACAAGTTAAAGTATTCGATTCAGACATCGACAAGCTGCAAAAAGGCATGAGTGCTGCTGGCTTTGAAAAGCTGGGTGAAATCACCAAGCGCATGTTCGAAGGTATTGGCCAGGCCGGTGCAAAAGGCGTCAAAGGCGGCTTTAAGCTTGGCAAAGGTATGTGGGAAGCTCTGACTGGTGCAAAATCCAAGCGCACTGAAGAAGAGCAATTCATTGCCAGCATGGAAGAAGAACTGCCCAAAATGCTGGAAGAAATGCTGAAACTGGTTGCCAACATTGCAAAAACCGAAGAAGCGATTGTGGAAGTTATTCACAGCGCGCAAGAACTGGGTAAAGCTCAGGTTGGCGCCTTCCGCAAGCTGAACCTTTACATCGGTGCAGGCGAAGAAGTTGTTCGCCGTTACGATGAAGAATACATTCCAGAAGCAAAAGAAAAAGCTGAGGCCAGCTTTGATATGACCGATGAAATGTACCTTCAGGACCTCATTGATCGTCGTACAGATTTCGTCGAGCACCTTGCCCGTCTGGAATCTTCACGCCTGCAAAGCATGAACTCGGTTGTTCAGACACGCGAAATCATCCGCGCCATGCAAGAACAGCGCAAGAAAATGCGCTCGATCCTGCACAACGGCCAACACGAGTGGATGGTTATGCTGGCATCGGCTGGTTTTGCCGGATCTTCGCTGAAATCGGCTCAGATCAACAAAAAAGCAGACGAATTCGGCGACAAGCTGCATGACACCACACTGCAGATGGTTGAAGAAGCGCACAGAATGACGCTTGAATCAGCCACCCGCGGTACCGTAGATCACAAGAAAATGATCGAGGCTGCTGGTCGTATGCGCAAGCTGCTGGAAAGCACTGCACAGCGCGACGAAAGAGCGACAAAAGAACTGGAATCACGTGTTGCCATGGTTCGCGATGCTGCCGACAAACTGTTGGAAGCTTCCGAGACCATCAACAAGCGCAAAACCGAAATGCAGCTTGAAGGCTCCAAGCGTGGTGGCAAAGGCCTTGCCAATGACAACAAAGGCGGTGCTGCTGCTTCGCGTGCTGCCAAAAGACAAGGCGACGCACCTGTTAAAAAATAAGTACTGACAAAAGCCGGCCAGGGTAAAACCGGCCGGCTTTTTCAGACCCGCAAGGGGTTGTTATGAATATTAAAACAAACCGCGCAAGGTAAATACAATGGCCACAAACCAGCAACCCGCCGAAAAGAAAAAAGCAACTTGGGAAGATGACGTTGCAGATGCAACGCCAAAGCAGTCGCAATATTACAGCGCACTGCGTACCGCTGCTTATGAGGCGCAGGATGCGGTTCGCAGCTATATCGAATTCATGGTCGCTTTCAAGGCAGATCAGCGTGGTGACAGATGGCTGGTCATGCGTTATCAGGTTTACGATCTTGATAAGGCTGACGGTAACTTTGTGTCTATTCCTGTAACAAAGGGCACCGTGCCTTTCCTTGAAGCGCTTGACCACCTGCGCCGCACGGAATACCTGTATAAAAACATGCTGGCGACCAAAGTCGAGGATATGGCCGAAAAATATCCGGCAGAAAAGCATCCTGAATTGCGTCTGCACTATCACGAAATTCCGCATTACGCCAAGCCATCGCATATTGAAGGCCTTTATTTTGACGACAACGGCGACATCCGCCGCAGCGTCAAGGGGATGATTTTTGCCGAGGCAACTTTTAAACGCTCGCAAATCGCGGCGGCCATCAATGACAGCCAGTCAAACGACCTCAGCAGCGCGCGTAGCCTGATGGAAGAAGGCCTGCTGTCTGAAATCTTTTTCTCCAGCGCCAGCCCGAAAAATGCAACGCTTGATAACGTTATCAAGATGGGCAAATGCCTGTCTGAAATGGACAAGTTCGCCGTTGAAATTGGCGCGTTTTATCTGACGATCCAGAAGGCGCTGGGCCTTAAAGCAAGTTTTGATCTGGTCGAAGGTCTTGATGCCGACAACAGAACAAAAGTGATGGCCTTGGCCGCTAAATCAGCGGGCAGTGATTTTGACGATGCCGCCGAGCTTTTGGAAAACGCACAAGAGATGCTGTCCGAAGTCGAGGAGCTGGGCGTTTATGCCGAGCCTTTCTCGAAATTCGTTGCCGAATGTGTTGTTTACACGCATATGCTCAAGGCTTCGGTTTTGCTGCCAAAGCTTTACAGCGGCATCAATACGGTCAGCAATAACGATATTTCAGTGATCACCGAGATCCAGGAATCTGTCGAGCAAGCCCAGCGCGCCTTTATGCGTATCGGCGGCAGTCAGGAAAAAATGGATCGTCTGAAGGCCTGGATTGCAAACCCAGAAAAGGACAAGATTCCTTCTTGGATGCCCGGTTTCCTGACGCGTTATTATACGTCACGCGGAAAAGTGATGGAGCAGATCAATGCCCGTCGCGCCAACATGCGTGATGTTTCCCTGTTGCCGGCAGACGTAAAGCCACCTATCCAGCAAGATCAGCAATCACCGGCTGATGAAGCTGCAGCGGCGGCGGCAAAAAAGGCAGCTGGCAAGCAGGCTAAAGCGAACCCACAGATTTAAACGCCTAAAAGGACCATCGCGTGGCCTCATTCAAAGACATTTTTGGCCTATCCTCTTCACGCCCCGAAGAAGGTGACAAGCCACGCAAATGGCCTGATCAGGTTGCCAAGTTTGGCATCGATCCCTTTGCCGAAGATTCGCATGAGGAAATCGTGTACTCACGCGAGTTCCGCCTGCGCAAAAAAAGTGATGCGCCATATGATGGTTATACGCGCTCCTATATGGCGGGTATCAAGGATAGGCACGGCAATTTTGATATCTATGAATATTACTACAATGAAAACAATAATCAGCTAATGGTTGTTAGAGAGCACTGGTCCAATGATTGCGCCGAGATCGTAAAGCTGTTTTGCGCATATGAGACAAAAATGTCCGCAAAGGCAGATGCGCTGGATCCAACCTGGCAAAACTACCGTGCCTATGGCCGCGATAACGGTATTCATTTTGATGAAAATGGTACGCCTTACGAGTTTGACGCAGCCAAGCGTCTGACCAAAATGACCTATCTGAATACGCGCCATTTGAAATCTTTCTATGGGCCCGAGATTGGCCTGCCGTCTGCGGATACGTGGGAAGGCTTTTACGCGCGTATTGGCGGTCGTTTGCTTGATGGTCAACGCTACAACTGGAAACTTGTCGACAAACAAAAAAGCTATGCTGATTTGGTAGGTGTTCTGGCTAAGGCCTGCAAACAGTTTGATCAATTGCTGGATTCAACAGATGCGGTTAACACGCGCGTATTAAAATCTATATGCGGCGTAAGCCTGAATGTGCGCGAGACGAGCGCTTCTACCGGTTTATCAGGCGATGATATACGCCAAATGGCTGGCTTTTTCACGCTGGTTTTCCGCATGTCGGCGGTGGCCAAGATTGTGCGTGACTATCCAGACTTTAAAGATGGAAATATC
>JBEIPH010000180.1:0-3837 GCA_040377115.1 Micavibrio sp.
GCCAAAGCTGGCGCCACATTTATTTCCCCCTTCGTCGGTCGCCTTGATGACATCGGCCAAGACGGCATGCAGCTGATCGCTGATATCGTGCAGATCTACAGCATGTATCCCAACATTGAAACCGAAGTACTGGTGGCCTCTGTGCGCCATCCGATGCATCTGATTGACGCCGCCAAGATGGGCGCGCATATCGCAACCATCCCGCCCAAAGTCATCCGTCAGCTTTACAACCATCCGCTGACCGACAAAGGTCTTGATGCGTTTGTAAAAGACTGGGCCAAAACAGGACAAAGCATTCTGGAGGCCGCGTGAGCACAATGACCGCGCCAGTCGACAGCTTTTCCGCCGAGGACATTGCCAACTGGCTGAAAGAAAATCCAGATTTCTTTGAACACCGCCAGCAATTGCTGGAAATCATGAACCTGCCCGGTCAAACACATGGCCGCGGCGTGGTTGATTTTCAGACCGTTTTGGTTGAGCGCCTGAAGAATGACAAAAATAAAGCCCACAAGCTGCAGCGCGATCTGATCGAAACCTTCCGCGCCAACATGAACAACCAGACGCGTATTCAAACCGCTGTGCTGGTATTGCTCGAGGCTGAAAGCTTTGAAGAACTGATTGAAACCATCACGCAAGACTTCCCGATTTTGCTGGATGTCGATGTGACCACACTGGTGATCGAGGCCACTTCAAAAGAAGTCCCCTTCATCCATCAGGCCGGCATGCGCTTTGCCCGTGCAGGCACTGTCAACAAATTGCTCGGCACGGGCGATGCGTTGTTGCAATCAAACATCAATGGCCTTGAAGATATTTTTGGCCCCGGCGCCGGCCTTGTCAAAAGCCAGGCATTGATGCGCCTTGAAATCAGCCCGCAAACGCCCGCAGGCCTGCTGGATTTTGGCAGCCGCAACCATCACGCCTTCCAGCCGGATCAGGCGATTGACCAGATCGGCTTTCTGGCCCAAGTGGTGGAACGCACCCTGCGCCTGTGGCTTGAGGCGCGCGCATGACCACCCACGCCCTCGCCGCCGATCTTGCGGCGCGCTATGGCGAATGGGTGGCTTTTTTAAGCTACGAAAAGCATTTCTCTCACCACACGCTGCGCGCCTATCAAAGCGATATGGACGAGTTTTTTACGTTTCTTACCAATCATCTGGGCAAATCACCCGGTATGAACGATCTGGGTGCGGCCACGCTGGCTGATTTTCGCAGCTGGCTGACACGCCGCACGGTTACTGGGGCAGGTCCCGCCACCCGTGCGCGCGCGCTTGCCGGTGTGCGCAATTTTTTGCGCTGGCTGGATCGTCACGGGCATCTGCACAATCCCGCCATCACCCATGTGCGCACCCCCAAACAACCACGCCGCCTGCCCCGTGCCCTGCCTGTTGAGCAAGCCAAACAGGCCATCACGGCAGACACCGTTCATAACGGTCAGCCTGAATGGGTGGGCCTGCGTGATCAGGCGTTGTTCACGTTGCTTTACGCCGCAGGCCTACGAATTGACGAAGCCATACAGCTTAACCACGGCAATCGTCCGCAAGGCGAATTCCTGCGCGTGCGCGGCAAAGGCAACCGTGAACGTCAGGTTCCGGTGCTGCCGATTGTTGTCAAAACGCTTGAACCTTATCTGGCCGCCTGCCCGTTTACTTTTACATCAGACACGCCACTGTTTTTGGGCCTGCGTGGGCAGCGCCTGAACCAGTCAACCGCGCAAAAACAAATGCGCTATATGCGCCGTGCCTTTGGCCTGCCCGAAAGCCTGACACCACACGCCCTGCGCCACAGCTTTGCCACGCATATCCTGATGAATGGCGGCGATCTAAGGTCGATTCAGGAATTGCTGGGTCACGCCTCGCTTAAAACAACGCAGCGTTATCTTGATTTTGATAACAAGCAGTTGTTAGAGATTTATGATCGCGCCCACCCGCGCGCCAAATCATAACCCTTGTTTTTTCCCAAGCATCTGAAGCGCATCATCGTAATACGATCTTTTGATGTCGGCATAGCGTCTGACGCCAAGGTTACTTTTGATATCAGCCCAGACACTGACTGGCGAAACCTGTTTTTCAGCTGCATGGCTGGCCACAGCCTCGCGTAATTCCTTTTGCTGTGCCAGCGTGATGGGAAGGCTAAGATAATAAACCATCACAATGGCTGTCAGGCATAACATGGTAATCGCCAGCAGAATGCGCAGGGGATAGACATCTTTTCTAGGCTGGCGACGATCGAGAACGTCTTTCAGGCTCTGACGCACAGATTGCGGGTCATCCAGATCCACCACGCCAAAGCCGCCGTAGTGTCGCAGAAAAGAAAGAATAAGCTCGTCACTGACACTTTCTTCGTTTTCAAAATAGCGTGCAATCAACGCACTGGCACGTTGGCGCTGGCGTGGCGAAAGGCTGTGGCCGTCCTCTGCCAACCACGCATCCAGACAGCGCGCAGCCTGTGTGATTGGCGCATAAACCGACTGCAGGGTGGCGATGTTGGTGTCAGGCATAAAACAACTTTTGCGGGATATTTTATCATTTACAACCTATGATTGTATATGCTAAGATAAAGATGTAAAGGTGATTTTCATGCTCCCCCGCATACTTGCCATCCTTTTGATTACGCTGACTTTTTGTGGCCAAAGCGCTGAAGGCGCGCGCCCGCGTCAGGAAATTCTGCCCGGTCCCCTCCACGGCAGCCTTCTGGACGTGCTGGATGGAGACACCCTCTCCGTCCGCTTGCACGTCTGGATTGGACAAGAGGTGGTCACCGATGTCCGCATTGCCGGTATAGACACGCCCGAGTTAAAAGGAAAATGCGCACGCGAGCGTGACATGGCCTTAAGCGCACGCGAGGAAGTCCGCCAGCTGCTTGAAAATGGCGGTGTTGTATTGTCAGACATAAAATTAGAAAAATATGCAGGGCGTGTGCTGGCCCATGTCAAAACCGCAGACGGTATTCATATCGGCGACCATCTGATCGCCAAGAGGCTTGCACGCCCCTATCAGGGCAAGACACGCGCTGGATGGTGTAGCTGATTTTTAGCCTGCTTTTTTAAGGTCAAGAATAACCGGCGCATGGTCGCTTGGTTGTTCGGCACCGCGAATATCACGCAATACTTTATGGGCCTGCAATCGGGGGGAGAGTTTTTTTGTCACCCACATATGGTCAAGCCTGCGACCTTTATCTGCTGTATCCCAATCGGGTGATCGATAGCTCCACCACGTATAAAGCTTTTTGTCTTCGGGCACAAAATGACGGATGGCGTCGTGCCAGCCACCACGTTCCTGCAACCGCGTGAATTTTTCAATTTCAATTGGCGTATGGGAAACAACGTTGATCATTTTCTTATGATCCCAAACGTCATGTTCAAGCGGCGCGATATTGAGATCACCCACCATCACCATCGGTTTTGACGCTTTACGCTCGGCTGCGTACCAATCCGCCAGATCATCGACAAAATCAAGCTTATGGCGGAACTTTTCTTCCGTCATGTCTGGCTCATACCCACCGGCAGGGATATAGACATTGTGCAGCTCAAACGCACCAGCAGGGTCCATGATTTCAGCAGAAATATGACGCATATCATTTTTGCCGCAACGCTTGTGCACACCCATTGGCTTGATTGGCACGCGGGATAAAATGGCGACGCCATTATACCCCTTCATACCCGCAAAGTGCTGGTGTTCATAGCCAGCCGCCTTAAGGTCATCGGCTGGAAAAAACTCGTCCGGCGTTTTGGTTTCCTGCAAACACACAACATCTGGTTTGTGTTTCTTCATCACCTGCAGCAATAGCGGCAGACGCAAACGAACCGAGTTGATGTTCCATGTCAGCAGGCGCATTAGA
>JBEIPH010000258.1:0-2314 GCA_040377115.1 Micavibrio sp.
AGGCCTTTCGACAGGCAGCAAAGGCGCGCTTGGCTGCCTGTTTGATGTCGCCCTGGTCGAAGACCCCAAGAAAAAAACCTCCCCATAGAAAAACCTGATTTGTCGGGCTAAAATGGGGGCATGTTTGACATGTTCGCCAATTTAGACACCAGCCTTTTGCAGACGGCTTATTTCAAGCCGCTGCTGGTCATGCTGTTGTCATGCCTGATTATCCTGCCGGTGCTGGAACGCTTGCGCGTCAGTCCGGTTCTGGGTTACCTGCTGGCGGGCATGGCGGTTGGGCCTTATGGTCTGGCCCTTGTTAGCCAAAGCGAAGGGCTTGAAGACCTCGCCGACCTTGGTGTTGTTTTTCTGCTGTTTATGATTGGTCTTAAAATTTCATGGTCGCGCATGTTGGCCATGAAACATCTGGTTTTTGAGTTGGGGCTTTTACAGGTTGTTATAACCGCCGCAATAGTTGGCGTTGTTGCCTATCAATGGGAACATTCGCTGCAGGTCACAATCTTGCTTGCTGTGGGATTTGCGCTGTCATCTACGGCGATTGTGTCCCAGTTGTTGATGGAAAACCACGACATCAACAGCCGCAAGGGGTCGCTGACCATGGCGATCTTGCTGGCGCAGGATCTGGCGGTTGTGCCGTTGCTTGTGATGGCAAAGGTTTTTGCCGATGAAAAGACTGCAGATCTGACAACCGCGCTGTTGCACACAGGGATAAAGGCTGTGTTGGCCATTACCTTTATTGTGATCGTGGGCAGATATGTTTTACGGCCGCTGTTTGAATGGCTGCACAGCATCAGCCGCACGCCTGAAATTGTGGTTGCCCTTTCACTGCTGACGATTTTTGCCACTGCCGCCCTCACCTCTCTCACGGGGCTGTCGATGGAACTTGGCGCGTTTATGGCTGGCCTGTTGCTGGCCGAAAGCACCGTGCATGACCGTATTGAAAAAGACATTAAGCCGTTTCAGGGATTGTTATTAGGCCTGTTTTTTATAACCGTGGGCATGCATATCGATTATATTTCGGTGATTGACCAGCTGGGCTGGTTGCTGATTTCGGTGGTCGGACTAGCTAGCATCAAAATTGCGGTGATCATTGGCCTTGGAAAACTATTTAAATCACCCCTAAGCGTCACCCTGCCATCCGCCTTGCTTTTGGCGCAGGGCAGCGAATTTGTTTTTGTTATTGTCGGATTTGCCATGATCAGTGGACTGATGCCAACCGAAGTTGGTCACTTTATGTTGCTAGTCACCGCTGTCAGCATGCTGGCAACCCCTATTTACAACTATCTGTCACGCCGTGCACAACATCTGCTGCCTGACAGTAACGGAGATCGTTCATGAGCAGCGTGATTGTTGCCGCACTTTACCACTTTGCACGGCTTGATGACCTGCCCGAGCTGCAAGACCGCCTGCGCCACGCCTGCAAGCAAAATGGCATTCTTGGCACGCTGTTGATTGCACGCGAGGGCATTAATGGCACCATCGCAGGCAGCCGCGATGGTATTGACGCCATACTGGCCTATATCCGCGCAATCAAAGGCCTTGAAAAACTTGAACACAAAGAAAGCACTGCCGATACGCAGCCTTTTTACCGTCTGAAGGTGCGCATCAAAAAAGAAATTGTCACCATTGGCATCGAAGACGTTGATCCAACAGAAACCGTGGGGACTTATGTTGATCCCAAGGACTGGAACAACGTGATCAGCGATCCTGACACTGTGGTGCTTGATACACGCAACGGATATGAAATTGCCATTGGCACCTTCAAGGGTGCGGTTGACCCGCAAACAGAAAGCTTCAGGCAGTTTCCTGACTATGTCGGCAAAAACCTGGCCCCTGAGAAAAACAAAAAAGTGGCCATGTTTTGCACTGGTGGTATCCGTTGTGAAAAAGCTTCGGCCTACATGAAAAAACTGGGCTTTGAGGAAGTTTACCACCTCAAAGGCGGCATTCTAAAATATCTGGAAGAAGTGCCAAGAGAACAAAGCCTGTGGCAAGGCGACTGTTTTGTGTTTGATCAGCGTGTTTCCGTGCGCCACGGCCTTGAAATCGGCGAGTATATTTTGTGCCCCTCCTGCCGCCACCCCGTTAGCGCGGCTGACCGCCAGAATGCAAAGTACGAAGAAGGCGTCAGCTGCCCCAATTGCCACGATGTCTTGAGCGTGGAAAAACGAGAAGCCTCCCGCGAACGCCAACGCCAGATAAAACTGGCCGAAGCGCGTGGCGAAAAACACATCGGCGCGGATTATAACGCCGAAGGATAAGGGTTATTTCTTTTCAAAACCCGGGGCAACGCGGATGGGAATAATCTCCA
>JBEIPH010000022.1:0-8724 GCA_040377115.1 Micavibrio sp.
AAAAACATCAGACTGTTGCCAAATTCCCACAGATCAGCGGGATTTGCCGTACTCAAGGCGCCGGACATCCCCTCCGTGCTGATCGAAATCGGATTTCTGTCTAATATTGAGGAAGCCAAGCTTTTGAATACAAAAGATTTTCAGGCCAAAATGGCCCAGGCTCTGCGCGAGGGTATCGAGGCCTATTTTGCCAAAATCCAGGCTTTGCAAAAAATCTGAATCTCTCTATATCAGTGCCTTCCAAGGCTCGGGACACCGTTTCTGTCAAAAGGCGGATTCTGGACTTGGAAGGCCAAGTGTAGTACCACAAGTATTGTCACACCGTTGTTCCAACGGTTTGTCCGGAAAGTGTTTTCCGGTCAGGCTATCCACTCACAACCGATTTAAGGACGATCACCATGAAAAACGTTACCCTCGCAGTTGCTCTGCTCGCTGTTATGTCCCTGTCCGCTTGCGGCCACGGCGGCACCTGGACCCCAATGGGCGCAGGTCGCACAGCTGGCGAAGGCCAAGTTGAGCAAGCTGGCGGCAACAACGCTGACAGCTCTTTCAGCGGCTCTCTGCGCAAGTAAGGTTTAGGCAGCCTCGGCTGCCGGACTGAACAAATAAGAAACCGCGCCCAGGTTTATCCGGGCGCGGTTTTTTTATGGCTGAATGCCGAAAGGTTTAGTTATTGGCGTTGACCCACTTTGCTGGGCGATCTTTATCATCAGCGCTGGTTTTCTTTTCCCGCTGTGCCTTTTCGTTTTCTTCTTCTTTCCTTTTTTCGGCTTTCTCCTCAGCGCGCGCTTTTTCAGCGGCGGCGTTCTTTTCATCCAGCGACAGGCTGCGGCCTTCGGTCTTTTTGGCGATCAGGACAGGATAGCCACGGCGATCGCGCACCGCTTGTTCAACCGTATCCCAGTCAATGCGCTTGGCGGCTTCTTCGCCAGCTTCGGCTTTGATTAACTCGCGCAGCTCATCCGTTACCGGCTTGGGCGTGTGGCGGCCTTCGATTTCAATTTCGTTGCTTTGGATTTTTGACGGGTTGGCTTCCAGATACAGGCCATCTTCCAGCCAGCCGACCAGCACGGGTTGGTCAACCACGGTTACCTTGGTGCCAATCGGTGTCATGCCAAACAGCGATACGATGTCTTCTGGGTACATACGCATACAGCCCGATGATACGCGGCGCCCAATACCCCATGGCTTGTTTGACCCGTGGATCAAAAAGGTTGGCCAGCCAAGGTACATGGCGTGGGTGCCAAGCGGATTGCTGGGGCCGGGTGGTACGGAGGCTGGCAGGAATGGTTTTTCCTTGCGCATGCGGTCGGTTGGAAACCAGCTGGGCCCATCGGCCTTGCGGACAATTGTTGTTTCGCCAAGGGGTGTATCAAGACCCTCGCGGCCAATACCCAGCGCATAGGTCAGGGGTTCTTGTGCGCGGTCGCGGAAGTAATACATGCGCATATCGCCAAGGTTTACGACGATGCCGTTTTGCGGTGCGCGGGGCAGCAGGTTAAAGGTCGGGATGACCAGTTCTTCTCCAGGTGTGGGCGCCCAGGGATCAACGCCGGGGTTGGCCGCGCGCAACTCGACATATCCCAAACCAAAGTGACGGGCGATATCAAGGAAGGTGTCTTCTTCTTGCACTGTATAGGTGGTCATTTTGCCCATCGAGATCCGCGCCCCTTGCGGGTAAGCGGGCAGGTCAAAATTTTCAACCTCGTCCTTAACGGCAAGCGTTTCATTATCTCCGCTGCCAGTGGCGGCAGAATCTTCGACAGTATCTTCGGCAGTGGCTTCTGCGGCCGCTTCTTTTTTTGCGCCCTCTTTTTTGGCTTCTTCTGCCATCGCGCTGGCGGGCAGGGCAAAAAGGGTCACAACAAGCAACAAGGCGACAAGGCGCAAGGTGGTGGGCATAAACGGATTATCCTGACTGGAAGTGGCAAATAGGCTCTTCCCACAATATAGGCAGGCTGGACGCGTCAATAAAGGCTGTTTTTAGGTGGTTTTTTAAGCGTGGCCAATATCGCGCGATAAAGCGACAGGGCTGACGCCGATACGGGAAAGGGCCAGTTCCCATTTATTGGCAAGATTGGGGTTAAAAATCAGGTCCTCGTCCGCGGCCACCGTCAGCCAGCTATTGGCCATCAGCTCGGCTTCCAGCTGCCCGGGGGCCCATCCGGCGTAACCAAGGGCAAAAATGCTGCGTGCGGGGCCGTGGCCCTCGGAAATGGCTTTCAGGATATCAACCGTGCCGGTCAGGCACAGGCCGGGTGTGATGCGTACGGTATCTTCGCGCAGGAAATCGGTTGAATGCAGGACAAATCCACGGCCCGTTTCAACGGGGCCGCCAAAATGGACGGTAGGTTCTACCCGCAGGCCTGAATGGGGCAGGGAAAGCTGTGACAGCAAGTCGCCAAATTCGACTTCTTCAAGGCGCTGGTTGATGACAATGCCCATGGCCCCTTCATGGCTGTGTGCGCAGAGATAAACCACGCTGCGGCCAAATGGCCCGTCGTTTAGACCGGGCATCGCCACCAGCAGCTGGTGGGCCAGACCGCTGCTGTTTTTCAGCAGAGAGGCAGGGGTGATGACGGATGATTCAAATGCGCGATGTTCCATGTATTCAGGCTAACAAAAAAGACTGAAGGATGCGTAAAGAGCATAAGTTTTTGTATTTTAAGGATTTTTTAGTCTGATGTTTTCTGTGAGCGTTCAATCGCCCGCCACTTGGCAACATTGGCGTTATGTTCGGCCAGTGTTTTGCCAAAGGCGTGGCCACCTGTGCCGTCGGCCACAAAATAAAGATATTCGTGTTTTTCAGGGGCAATCACCGCCTGCAGCGACAGGGCACCCGGATTGGCAATCGGGCCAGGGGGCAGGCCTTGGCTTATATAGGTGTTATAGGGCGATGGTGTTGCAAGGTCTTTGCGGCTGATCGGGCGCGTCATTTTTTCGCGGCCCAGCGTGACGGCATAAATCACGGTCGGGTCTGATTGCAGCGGCATGCCAAGACGCAAACGGTTGGTAAACACGCCAGCCACCTTGGGGCGTTCTGACGCAACGCCGGTTTCTTTTTCAACGATAGAGGCCAGTGTCACCAGTTCTTCGCGCGTGGTGACGGGGGTTTCTGGTGTGCGGGTGGCCCAGATTTCTTCAAGCTTTTTGGTCATGGCCGTTTGCAGGCGGGTGACGATTTCTGTGCGTTGATCGCCGCGCTGGTAGGCATAGGTTTCGGGCAACAAGCTGCCTTCGGCCGGAATATCGGTGATGGGATCACCGTCCAAGCCTTCAGCGGCATTGATCAACGCGATGATTTCAACCGCCATCAGGCCCTCGGCGATGGTGATGCTGCGCTGATACGTCTTGCCTGATTGCAGTAGACGAATGATGGCGGCGGTCGACATACCGTCTTCGATCAGATACTCGCCGGCCTTCAGCGTGCCGTTACCACGCGTCAAATAAGCGCCCGCCCTGAATATCCACGCCGCATCAACCGCCTGAATGGCGGCAAGGTCTTCGCCCATTTTCTGCGTGCTGGTACCGGGTGCAATATAAATCACGGTGTCTTGCGGCAGGGGGCCGGGGACTGCGATCAGCGCGCGCAGGCCGACATAGGCCGCCAGCGCCACACCGGCACCCGTCAAAGCCAGCAGAAACAGGAAAAGCCGCATCAGGTCACTTTCTTGAAGACGAGGCAGGCGTTGGTGCCGCCAAATCCGAACGAATTCGAAATGGCGTATTCAACGTCTTTTTGCTTTGCCTTGTGGGGGACAAGGTCAAGCCCTGCCGCCACGTCGCTTGGGTCATCAAGGTTAAGGGTGGGGGGCAGGATGCCGGTCTTGATGGCCATGGCGGTATAAATCGCCTCAACCGCGCCAGCAGCACCCAGCAGGTGGCCGATGGCTGATTTGGTTGACGAGATTGAAATGTGTTTCAGCGCATCGCCAAACAAACGCTTGATGGCGGTCAGCTCAATATCGTCGCCAAGTGGTGTCGAGGTTCCATGTGCGTTGATATACCCGATTTTATCAGGGCTGATGCCTGCGCGTTTGATGGCGGCCTGCATGGCGCGATAGCCACCGTCGCCGTCTTCGGCTGGTGACGTCACGTGATAGGCATCGCCAGAGAGGCCATAGCCAACCACTTCGGCATAAATCTTGGCGCCGCGCTTTTTGGCGTGCTCGTATTCTTCCAGCACCACCACGCCGGCACCCTCACCAATCACAAATCCATCGCGGCCCTTGTCAAACGGGCGGCTGGCTTTTTCGGGCGTGTCATTGAAGCCTGTCGACAGCGCACGGCAGGCGGCAAACCCACCAACGCCCGAGCGGCAGATGGCAGCTTCGGCACCGCCTGCGATCATCACATCGGCATCGTCAAAGGCAATCAGACGCGCCGCATCACCAATAGCGTGGGTGCCCGTGGCACAGGCCGTCACCACCGAGTGGTTGGGGCCTTTAAAACCAAACCTGATCGATACCTGACCGGAAATAAGATTGATCAGCGAGGAAGGGATAAAGAAGGGCGAAATACGGCGTGGGCCTTTTTCAGCCATCATGATCGAGGTGTCTTGAATATTCTTAAGGCCACCAATACCGGACCCGATCAGCACGCCAGTGCGCCATTTTTGCTCATCCGTTTGCGCAACCCAGCCGCTGTCGTTAACAGCGTCAACCGCCGCCACAAAGCCCAGATGGATAAAGTCATCCATTTTTTTCTGTTCTTTGTGTTCGATGTATTTGCCGACATCCAGCAGGTGGGCGGCGGTGTCGCCTTCTTGCGCGCGGGGCACTTCACCAGCGATGCGGCTTGGCAGGTCGCTGGCATCAAATCCGGCAATCGTGCGCAGGCCAGATTTACCGGCGGTGATAGCCTGCCAGTTATAATCAAGACCCAGACCGAGCGGACTGACGATTCCCATACCTGTAATGACGACGCGGCGCATGGTGATGCTCCTTATTCTGTTTTGTTATCGCTGTTCAACAAAATAGCCCCGTTTGCGCAAAGACAAAGGGGGCTATTTGTTTAAAACCGGATCGGTTCTTTATTCAGCTTACGCCGCTTTGGCGTTTTGCTGGATGAAGGAAATCGCATCTTTGACGGTCTGAATTTTTTCAGCCGCGTCATCGGGGATCTCGATGCCGAATTCTTCTTCGAAGGCCATGACCAGCTCAACGGTGTCCAGGCTGTCAGCGCCCAGATCGTCAATAAAGCTAGCGTTGTCGGTGACTTTCGCGCCGTCTACGCCGAGATGCTCGACAACGATTTTTTTGACGCGTTCGTTGATATCAGACATGTGTTACCTCATGAGGGGTTTTTGTTTAGTTGCCGCGGGGCTGACCCGTATGGCCCAGCACGCGACGCAGCGATTTTAGTAGCATATATGATGGAAATGACAAAGCCGGAATCTGCATTTACATAACACAGTCAAGGGCGGTCAATATCTCAGGGTTTGGGGGTCAAGATCTGCTGCAAGATAATGGCTTCATCCGACGCGTTGCGCATGCCCGCACTTTGGGCGGCGACTTCTTCCTCATAACTGGTGTTGCGCGGACGCGTGTTGCCGAAATTGCTAAAAAACTGGTCGACGAATTCTATGGGCGAGGTATATCCAGCGTCAGCCACGCGCTGCAGCAGTGGTTCGCGGATCTCGGGGCTGATCTGGGTGGACAGGGTGAAGGTATTGTTGCCATGGCCGTAATAGGAAATCGACAGGCTTGGTAATTTTGTCATTGGCTCCATCTGCGGATGCAGGCAGACGGTCATGTTGCGGCGATCAAGGCGTGTTACCGTTTCAGGTGTCGCGCCGCTGAAAACTTCGCGCAACTGGGTGGCGTTCTGGCTAACAGTGCAGCCGGTTTGTGCGCGGGCAACCAAGGCGTTGGTTGCTGCCGCAACATCCTGTGCGGATGGTGGCTGGCTTGTGGCCAGTGCAAAAGCGGCAACCAGTGTGGTGCCAAGCGTGCCGCCGATCAAAAGTTTTTTACGAGTACCCATTTGTTTAAATCCTTTTGTTATTGGCGATCAAATCATCGCCATGCCGCCATTCACATGAAGTGTCTGTCCGGTCACGTAATTGGCTTCGTTTGAGGCCAGATACAGGCAGGCCGCTGCAATATCATCAGGCGTGCCCATGGCGCCTGCTGGGATGGTTGCGTTGATGGTGGATTTTTGATCATCGGTCAGCGCATCGGTCATGGCGGTCGCGATAAAACCGGGGGCGACACAGTTGAGCGTGATGCCACGGTTGGCAACTTCGGCCGCCATTGATTTGGTCATGCCGATCATGCCGGCCTTTGATGCGCAATAGTTTGCCTGTCCGGGGTTGCCAGTCACGCCGACAACGGACGTGATATTGATCACGCGGCCCCAACGCTTTTTCATCATGCCGCGAATGGCCGCGCGCGTCAGGCGGAAGGGGGCGGTGAGGTTCACGTCCTGCACCACTTGCCAGTCTTCGTCCTTCATGCGCATGAACAGGCCGTCTTTGGTCAGGCCAGCGTTGTTCACAAGAACATCGATGCCGCCCATTTTTTCCTCGGCCAGTTTGACGAGGGCGTCGGCTTCAGCCGAAGTATCAAGGGTTGAGGCAAAGATAAAAACACGGTCCCCGCCGCCAAGCTCGGCTGCCAGCTTTTCAAGGGCAGCCACGTTGCGGCCATTCAGGCCAACGGTGGCACCTGCGCCATGCAGTGCCTTGGCAATCGCGCCGCCAATGCCGCCCGAAGCACCCGTGATAAGGGCTTTTTTACCTGTGAGGTTAAACATGAGGGGTCTCCTTAGGTTGAGATATTCCGGTTAAAATAAAACACACAGGCGATGCCTGTCATGATCATCAAGGCACCGGCAAAGGTGCCAATATTCATCTGGCCTTCTTTCAGGAACAGCCATGAAAACAGCGCCACAAAAAGCGGATAGGAAATTTCAACCAGCGAGGCCACGGTCGGATTGCTGGCCTTCATGGCGAAAAACAGCATAAACATCGCCGTGGCAATGCACATGATGGTGATGCCGGTTAACAGCAGCAGACGCGGTTGTTGCTGGATAATGTTGAGCGTGGTTGAAAGTTCGCCACGCGCCATCGCAATGGTCAGGTAAACCACACAGGCGCCAACCGATATCAGGCTCATCATGCCGGCTGTTGGCAGGCTTTTAAGCAGCACGCTGTAGATGGTATAAGACATACCCCACAAAACCGCCGCCGCCAGAGCATAAAAAAACCACATGGGGTTAACCCTTAGAGCGTTGCCACGAATGCGTCGATATCGGCGGGGTTGCCAATGCTGCGGCCGGTCAGGTTGGCGTCAATACGCTTGGTCAGGCCGGTTAAAACCTTGCCCGCACCCAGTTCGGTCAGGGTTGTCACACCCTGATCGCGCATAAACAAAACGCTTTCGCGCCAGCGCACCATGCCAGTTACTTGTTCAACCAATAGCTGCTTGATACGCGCAGGGTCGCTGACCACATCGGCCAAGACGTTGGCAACCAAGGGTGCCACGGGGGCTTTGGCATCAACACTGGCCAAGGCTTCGCGCATGGCGTCGGCTGCGGGTTGCATCAGGGCGCAGTGAAAGGGGGCAGATACGGGCAGGAGTACCGCACGCTTGGCACCTTTTGCGCTTGCCAGCGCAATCACGCGCTCAACAGCACCCTTGTGGCCGGATACAACGATCTGCCCGAACGAGTTGTCATTGGCGGCGGCGACAATTTCGGCACCATTGACCTCGCCGACGATGGCTTTGACATCGGGCATCTCTAAACCAAGCAGGGCGGCCATCGCGCCAACGCCAACGGGCACGGCGCGTTGCATCGCTTGCCCGCGGATTTTCAGCAGGCGTGCGGCGTCAGACAGGGTAAAGGTACCAGCGGCGGTCAGGGCTGAATATTCACCCAGTGAATGGCCAGCAACAAATTTGGCTGATTTGATGACGCCAGGTTTGGCTTGCTCCAGAATACGTGCAACGGCAACCGATACGGCCATCAAGGCGGGCTGTGTGTTTTCTGTCAGGTTGAGGTCGCTGTCAGGGCCTTCAAACATCAGGCGGCTGAGGTTTTGCTTGAGCGCTTCATCAACTTCGCCAAAAACGTCGCATGCGATCTGGTGCGCTTCGGCCAGATCTTTGCCCATGCCAACGAACTGGCTGCCCTGTCCGGGGAAAACAAAAGCGTTTGTCATGACGATGAATCATCCTTGTGGGTATGGTTGATCAGATAGGGGCTGACCTTATACCAGCCCAAGGGCAAGGACAAGATAACGAACAAGCGCTTGTTAACCTTCGTTAAACCGCTTTTTAGCGACGATGGGGCAACTGTCCGGCAAAATCACGCAGGCGGCGGCAGCTTTGTCGTGGTGAATTGGCGGCGGGGGCGTATTGGGTCTGCAGAATTTCCGTGGTGGTCATGCCGGAAACACCCATGCAGTGGCCACCCGTGCCAAAATTAATGCGCACGCTGTTGCTGTCGCCAAACGTTGGCGCGTTTGGATAAAGACGGCCAATACGTTGTGCCTCGGGCATGCTGATGTGAAAACCATCACGGTCCCATGCCTGTGCGGTCAGGATTTCTGCGTTACGTGTTGCGGCTGCGGCGGTTACGGCGCGGTAAAGCGGGCGCAGGTCAAGGCCGGGGCGTGCATTTGCCGCGTTGCGTGGCGGGATGACCACCACACGATAACCGCTGTCTTGCAGGCGGGTGATCATGGCCTCGGTTTCGCTGCGCACGTCGACACCGCTGTTG
>JBEIPH010000182.1:0-3748 GCA_040377115.1 Micavibrio sp.
CGGGGCGCCGAAATTTCCACAGCTGACCGCCCTGCGCCTGATGTGGGATGTCGGGTTGTGCGCAAACGACAAACGTCTACAAACAGCGGTGTTTGATAGCTTGATTGCCATGTGCAGCGGTGGCCTGTTTGACCATATCGGCGGTGGTTTTTTCCGTTACTGTGTTGATGCGCAGTGGCGTGAACCGCATTTTGAAAAAATGCTGGATGACCAGAGCATGTTTATCGCCCTGCTGGCCGATGTTTTAAGCTGGCGCGAGCAGCCTTTGTTGCGCCAAGCGCTTGAAGACACCGTCGCCTTTGTTTTGCGCGACCTACGTGACGCCAAAACCGGACTTTTTTATACCAGCATTGACGCCGATGACGCCAATGGCGAGGGGGCGTTTTATCTGTGGCGCAAAGGCGAGATTGAAGCAGAGCTGGGCGCACAAGCCGCCTTGTTTTGTGATGTTTACGGTATCAACAACGAAGAAGCCGCCCTGCCACAGCGCTCAAACACCGCATTAATTGACGCACAAAGCAGCGATGTTTTGCGTCTTTGCCGCAAAAAGCTTTTGTATGTCAGGCAAAAACGCAAAGCACCTGCCTTGGACACTTTACTGCTTGCCAATTGTAATGCGTCGTTATGTGCCGCTTTAAAAACAGCGGGTTTTAATGACGTGGTAGACAAAACATATGCTGCGATCAAAGCGCATTTTATGCCTGCAGCACAACCACAACGCAGTGCGCATTTAGCGGCCCTGTTAACTGACGCTGCCACACTGGCAAAGACAGCGATTGTGATGGGTGACGTGGTAACGGCGCGTCAGTTGCTTGCGTGGATCAAATCAAGCTTTGAACAACACCGCGGTCTTTACAGTGCTGCGCAAAAAAATCGGCAGGATTGCTTTTTTTCAGCCCCGCCCCTGCTTGATAACCCCGCCCCTGCTGCCCATGCCGTTTTGCTGGAAGTGATGGCAGCACTTGATGACCAAGACGCAGAGATAACAGCACAAGCATTGGCAAATGAAGCAGCAAGTGCGCCCGCTGGCATGGCCGCAAGCCTGAATGCTTTGTGGTTTTACCAGAACCCTCTGAAGATTTCAGGGCTTGAGGGATATGCGCGTTATTTGCCCGGTGCTGTTTTAACAAAAGAGGGCGGACCTGTTGTTGCCTGTGTGGCCACACGCTGTCTGCCTGCACAAAAACCTGCTGAAACCCTTGATGATTATCTGATTTCTGCCCTGCATTTGCGCCTGCATCAGGCGGCAAACGATTGAAAAATTATTTTTGATCATCTATAAACAAAGCACCGATTGCCAAGCCTGTTAATACATATAGAGGATGACAACCGATGCCAAACACCCTTCGTGAAACCGTTTCTATCACCGCTGCAGACGGCGGCACGTTTGACGCCTATGTGGCGCGCCCGCGCGGCGATCACTCCGTGCCCTGCATTCTGGTCATTCAGGAAATTTTTGGCGTGAACGCGGGTATACGCGAAATTTGCGACCATCTTTCAACCGCTGGTTATATTGCCATTTGCCCTGATTTGTTCTGGCGGCAGGAAAAAGGCGTTCAGCTAACCGATAAATCCGAAGCGGAATGGCAAAAGGCCTTTGCCCTGTTTAACGGGTTTGATATCGACAAAGGGATTGAAGACCTGAAAGCCACCCTGGCCTATGCCCGCCGCATTGAAGGAGCAACAGGTCGTGTGGGTACTATTGGTTATTGCCTTGGTGGTAAATTGGCGTTTTTGATGGCCACACGCAGTGACGCTGATTGCAACGTCAGCTATTACGGCGTTGATCTGGCCCGCCATCTTGATGAGGCCCCACAGGTCAGCAAACCTTTGTTGATGCATATTGCTGAAAAAGACAAATACGTACCCCTTGAGGTGCAACAGCAAATCGTTACCACCTTTAAAAACAACGATCACGTCAGTGTGAATGTGTATGACGGCGTTGATCATGCCTTTGCCCGACCAAACGGTATTCACTTTGACAAAGAAGCCGCCCATCTTGCCAATGCCCGCACGGCCGATTTTCTGGCCGTGACTTTGGCCAGCTGATGCGCCCCACCGCCCCTCCCGCTCCTGACCTTGCGCCAACCGCGCAGGCTGCGCGCGAGGCGCTGGCCGAACAAGCCGACGGCAACGGACTGACACGCCATCAGGTGCGTCTGGTGCGCAGCGAAAGTGCCGAGCATCTTCTTGACGCTGATCTTATTGTCACCAGCCTGCCCGCCGAAGCGGTGCATGACAGCGCTGTCCAGCAACGCATCAGCACCCAGATTGCCGCAGACGCCACGCGCGGCTGGGGCATGGATCAAGCTGAATTTGACATGGATGTTGCGGGCCGCAAGGCGCGTGTTTTTACAGCCTTTACCCTGCGCCGTCAGGGGGTCAACGAGGCTGTGCTGGAGGTTGTTGACCGTGCGGGGGCGCGCGCCATGGCGCTTGAAAATATGCTTGAGATTGGTGTCGCGGACTGGGCGGTTGAAAAAGACTGTCTGCGCTTGCCGCTTCGCGCGCACTTGCACCTGACACGTGCGGAATTTTCAATCGAAGGACGGTTTTTTACCGCCATGTTGGCGGGAAGCGCCGGTGGTGTTGCTGACATTGACCCGTTTTTGGATAAGTGGCTTAAAAACGGTATCACCGCCTTGCTTAAATTATCACGCGGGCCTTTGGCGACGGGGTCGCTGATTGCAACTGCGCGTAAATACCGTCTGTTGCGCGATATTTTGCAGGCCCTGACGGAAAATCGCCCGCGCAGTGTTTATCAAAAAATGGCCAAGGCCTATCCCAAAAGTGTGTCAGACAAATATCTGCGCGCGGCTGTGAAATACGCGGATGCTGCCGCTGGCAGCCTTGCAGTTTTGCCGCGCCGCGAAGCCTTGGTGCAGGGGCTTATCGTCAGCTTGGCCCTCAACATCGTTTATTTTTATGCGGGTGCGCGCGCATTGGCGGGGCAATATCTGCCTGCACAAATTGATGTGGCTTTGCTTGATGGTGTGCTGGCTGTGTTTTGCCTGACACTGACCATCGCGCTGATGCGCCGCAAGATGAAACGTGCCCTGCGTGCGCTTATCCCTGCCGGGCCGCTTGCGCGCTGGCGCAGGCTGGGGCTTGACGGGGTTTATGCGTTTGTCGGCTGTTTTGCCATTTCAGGCGGCATGACCGCGCTGGCAGGCGTGCCGCTTGGCCGCCTGTTGGCAATGGTCGGACTTTAAAACCAGTTTTACTGGTTCATCAGCCTGAAGAACTCGTCGTTGTTTTTGGTGTCCTTCATTTTCTCGAGCAGGAATTCGACAGCGTCGACAGTTCCCATCGGGTTGAGGATACGACGCAGGACCCACATCTTGGTAAGTGAGGCTTGATCGACCAGCAGCTCTTCTTTGCGGGTGCCTGATTTTTGAATATCAATGGCCGGGAAGACGCGTTTATCGGCAATTTTGCGATCAAGCACGATTTCAGAGTTACCGGTACCTTTGAATTCTTCAAAGATCACTTCATCCATACGCGAGCCAGTATCGATCAGCGCGGTTGAGATGATGGTGAGCGAACCGCCTTGTTCAATGTTACGGGCGGCAACAAAAAAACGCTTGGGGCGTTGCAGCGCGTTGGCATCCACACCACCGGTCAGGACTTTACCTGATGATGGCACAACGGTGTTATAGGCGCGGGCCAGACGGGTAATGCTATCCAGCAAGATCACCACATCGCGTTTGTGTTCAACCAGACGCTTGGCTTTTTCCAGCACCATTTC
>JBEIPH010000156.1:0-4087 GCA_040377115.1 Micavibrio sp.
CTTGATCAGGGCCGGATCACAAGACCAGCAAATTTCAACACCGCGGTACAAATAAGCTTTTGAGCGCGCGAGTTTGTAAATCG
Organism: Micavibrio sp.; assembly: GCA_040377115.1. Lineage (GTDB taxonomy): Bacteria > Pseudomonadota > Alphaproteobacteria > Micavibrionales > UBA2020 > JAEXMB01. The sequence continues at coordinate 84 of JBEIPH010000156.1, forward strand.
TTGTCGGGCTAAAAACAGCCTCTGTGCCAAAAATCTGGGTATCAGGCACAAAGGTAACGGTTGTGCCGCGGTCTTTGGTCGCACCCAGCTTTTTGATTTTGCCCTGTGTCTGACCACGGCTGTATTTTTGCTCGAAAAGCTCTTTTTCGCGCGCAACCTGTACCGTCATTTCAGACGACAGGGCGTTAACAACCGAAGACCCCACCCCGTGCAAACCGCCCGAGGTGTTATAAACCTTGCCACTGAACTTACCGCCCGAGTGCAGCATGGTGAAAATGACTTCCAATGCCGATTTACCGGGATATTTGGGATGGTTGTCGACGGGAATGCCGCGGCCGTTATCGCTGATGGTAACGCGGTTGCCCTCTGACAGCTTGATGTCGATACGGTTGGCATAACCGGCCACGGCTTCGTCCATGGCATTATCCAGAATTTCGCTGACAAGGTGGTGCATGGCACGTTCATCGGTGCCGCCGATATACATACCCGGGCGTTTGCGTACGGGTTCAAGGCCTTCAAGAACCTCGATATCCGCCGCTGAATAGTCACCTTTTTTGGTCACAGCCATGTCGCCCCGCTTATCCATGTATTTATGCAGAAACGGCACTTTACGCGATTTACAAGCCTTCTGGCAAGATTGTCGCTGATTGATTGTTTTAAGGCCCATCCGGCCTTATACTTGCAAAAACAAGGGAGTACCCCCGATGTCCAACGAGCATCCCGACTATCACTGCTGCCCCGCCCTGCGCACAATCGCCATGCCGGCCGATGCCAACGCCAACGGCGATATCTTTGGAGGCTGGCTGCTGTCACAGATGGATCTGGCCGGCAGCGTTGTGGCGGTGCAAAAAGCCAAAAGCAAAGTTGCCACCGTCGGCATCGAGGCGATGAGCTTTCACAAGCCCGTTTTTGTCGGTGACGAAGTCAGCTGCTATGCCAGCATCGAAAAAATTGGACGTACTTCGATTACCATCAAGGTTGATACCTGGGCCCGCGCCCGTCAGGCGGAAAAAGCCGTACAGGTGACAGAGGGTAAATTCACCTATGTCGCCATTGGCGATGACCGCAAACCCATTCCGATTGTCCGTGATTGATCCATGAAAAAGCAGATCGACAAGCTATCCGCAGATGCACAAAAAACACTCATGGGCCTGCCCTTGCCCGCAGGCCTGCAAAAATGGCTGCAAAAATCACCTGAAAATGCGCTGGTGCTGCTGACCACGCTTGGCGCGACGTTTTTTATTATTGTCTATCAGCTTGTCAGTGGTGGCGGCCAGCCGCCGGCAAACACACTGGTGACACCGTCGCAACAGACCACACAACAGGCTGCACCCGTTGTGCGCACCTACCCTATTCAAGACGAAGCAAGTTTCACAAGCCTAACGCGGGTTTTTCACCTTACCCCTCTGAATGACCCCTCGCTGGAATTTGACATCAACCTGCCAACTGAATGGACTGTCGAAAATATCGCAGCCGACAGCACAGGCAATATCGGCAAAAAGATTATCGGCGATATCGCCCGTATTACCAGCCCCCTGATTGGCATTCACCGCGCCACTGTCACCGTGCAGTCAGTCAGAATTACGCATGAGATTACAGCCTCGGCATGGCTGCAAACGCACATCATGTCCAACAGCCATATTCTACAAGACAAAATTGAAGCCAAAGGCGCGTCCAAGGCCTTTGCCTATTACACCTCGATTAACGAGGGGCAGGTCATGTTGTCTTATGCATCGGCGCAATTTAACGGGGCGCAGGCTGTGCTTGCTAGTTTTGAAATCCCCCTAAGCCTGCGTGATGAACTTGGCTTTGTGCAAAAACGCGCCATTGAAAGCTTTAAGCTAAGCAACCTGCAAAACACACCGGTTGAGGAGCAAAAAACCTTTACCCTCGCCGATGCCGTCAAGTTTGCCTACCCAGCTTCATGGCAAATACTGCCTGCTGATTATCGCGATCCCAACCGCATCAGCGTACAGCTGATGAACCGCTCGCCTTCAGGTATCACCCAAGGCTACATACAGCTTTTTGCCATCCGTCGCCGTGCTGAAACCAATCTGCGCGGAGAACTTGAATTCCTGCGTGCACACCTGATTGAAAAGCTCGACCTTTATCTCGACAAAATGCTGACCAGCACGGCCGGACCAAAAACCGAGCGTTTCAGCTTTAGCCGCCGTGAAGGCTATACCGCAACCGGACGCGAAAGCCGCCTGCCTCAACAGGTGGAACTGGTCGTTCTGGGCAATACCGAATGGTACATATTCGGCGTTTTGCTGACACCGGATCCCGCACGCGAGATCTATAACGGTGCCCGCAACCTGCGCAGCTTTGACCTGATCACAAAATCAATCCAGTAACCCGCTTATACCGAGTAATACATCGAGTATTCAATCGGGTGCGGCATGGTTTCGTAGGCCAAAACCTCTTCCATGCGCAGATCGATATAGCTTTCGATGAAATCTTGCGTAAACACGCCGCCTTTAAGTAGGAAGTCATGATCATCACGCAAGGCATTGAGCGCCTCGCGCAGGCTGCCGCAAACCGTGGGGATCTTGGCCAGCTCGCGTGGTGGCAGATCATAAAGGTTTTTGTCCATCGCCTCACCCGGGTGGATCTTTTTGGCAATACCATCAAGACCAGCCATCAGCATAGCCGCGTTGGCGAGATAGCTGTTGGCAGCAGGATCAGGGAAGCGTACTTCAACACGCTTGCCCTTGGGGCTGGCAGCATGTGGAATACGGCAGGACGCTGAACGGTTACGCGCTGAATACGCCAGCAACACGGGTGCTTCATAGCCCGGGACCAGACGTTTATAGCTGTTGGTTGTCGGGTTGGTGATCGCGTTCAGGGCCTTGGCGTGTTTGATAATACCGCCAATGTAATAAAGGCACATTTCAGACAGATCGGCATAGCCATTGCCTGCAAACAAAGGCTTGCCACCCTTCCACAAAGACTGGTGAACGTGCATGCCCGACCCGTTGTCGCCATAAACGGGCTTTGGCAGGAAGGTTGCCGTCTTGCCATAGGCATGGGCCACGTTGTGCACGACGTATTTATAAAGCTGCATGTTGTCAGCGCTGTCAACAAGTGTTGAAAACTTCAGACCCAGTTCCACCTGCGAAGGGGCAACTTCGTGGTGGTGTTTTTCCATCGGCACGCCCATGCGCATCAGGACAGAGGTCATTTCCGCGCGCAAGTCGTTGGTGCTGTCAATGGGTGCTACAGGGAAATAGCCGCCCTTGATGCCGGGGCGGTGGCCCATGTTGCCGTGCTCGTACTTGGTGCCCGAGTTATAGGGACCTTCGGCACTGTCAAATTCAAAGGAAACTTTGTTCATCTTAACGTCGATGCGCACATCGTCGAAAATAAAAAACTCGGCTTCAGGACCAAAAAAGGATGTATCGGCAATACCGCTTGCCTTCAGGTGACGTTCAGCCGCCTTGGCAATCGAACGCGGGTCACAGTTATAAGGCTCCCCGGTTGAAGGCTCGTACACATCGCAGAACACGTTGATGGTGGGGATAGCGGCAAAAGGATCAAGCGTTGCGGTCGCCAGATCGGGCTTAAGGATCATGTCGGATTCATTAATTGCTTTCCAGCCTGCGATGGATGAACCATCAAACATAACGCCTTCGTTCAAAAGCTCGGCGTCAACGGTTGAAACATGCTGCGCTGTGTGCTGCAGTTTGCCGCGCATATCGGTAAAGCGGAAAGAAACATACTCCGCGCCATGCGCCTTGATGAGAGCAAGAAGATGATTGGTTTCTTTTGCGCCAATCTTGCCAGCTGCTGCCGGTTTTGATTTTTTTGCTGCTTTTTTCTTGGTTGCCATTTTTATGTGCTCCTCTATTTGGCCTTTTTGATTTTTTTAGATTGCATCTTTGCCGCGCTCGCCGGTGCGGATGCGGATAACGTTTTCAACTGGAATGATAAAAATTTTACCGTCGCCGATGCGACCGGTACGCGCCGCCTGCTCGATCACCGCCACCATGGCATCGACCTGATCA
>JBEIPH010000140.1:0-4333 GCA_040377115.1 Micavibrio sp.
CGCGTATCCGCCACCAGATCCCAGCGTGCAGGTAATTTGTTGTCGCGATCCGTGATATCGCTGCGCACAAACACAATGCCGGTATCAGCCGCCGCAGGGCGCGCGATCAAGGTTGCAGGTGCGCCAGAATGCACACCAACGCCGACCAGCGTGAAGGGCGCTGACAGTGTGTGTTGCAGATGCGATTGAGTTGGCTCAGTTTTCATGCCCCCAACATACCAGAGGTTGGCGCACACAGAATTCACAGTTTGTGTCAGACTGTTACAAAACTAAGTATCTGATATAAAACATAAATTTAACCTTTCAGCGTTCAGATTTAGGTGCTTTAAACAGCATTTGACTCTTTATATATATGTAAATATATTAAGCGGCGTTTTACCAAGGATTATAAATGTCCCGATTTGATGTGAAAAAAGCAGGACTGAAACTTGCAGCGCTCACGGCTTTTGCCGGTGTTGGTGCGGGGGCTGGTTATGTCGGCATCCATCATTATCGCGATCACGAACGCCTGCGCGATACCCGCATCACCGTGACCGATAAAAAAGACGGCATCATTACCGGTGACTTTGGGTCTTCGTATGTTGTTGAAGACGCACCCCAGCATCAGGCCTTTAATGCTGCCGCCACCTATCAAAAGATGCGCGTTGGCTGCACCTATGACGTCAGCATTTACGGCACGCGCGTAAATCAGTTAACCGGCATCCTGCCCAATATCGTCAGTGCAGATCTCAAGCCTGATGAAGAATGCCCAGCCCCCAAAAGGAAAGTTTGATGAAAAAATTTATTCCGTTGTCACTTATCGCGCCCTTCGCGCTTGCCGCCTGCAGCATGCCGGCAACCACCCCCCAAGAAGCTGGTACAGCACAAGAAACACAGCTGACCGCCGCACCGGTGGCTGGTAAAAATTGCATCGGTTTGGTTGAAATTGAAATTTCACAAAGCAGCTTTACGCTTGACCCCATCGAGCATTGGAAAAACAGCGCCAATGCCAGCACGATGACGATCGGCTTCCTGCCCAGCGAATACAACAGGCTGCAAGAAGGTGGCGAAATCAAAAGCGATTTCCGTGGCGGGTCCTTCTGGCTGAATGGCGGCAAAATTTCATCGCGCGACATCAGTGTCAGCAAAAAGCTTGGCTTTGCCTGCGAGTAAAAAAGTAATCCAGACAATAAAAAACCCCGGTATTTCTACCGGGGTTTTTTATTTAAGCTGTATCAAAGTTTAGCGGGCAACGCGGTTGCGCCCTTGGACGCAGAGCGGCACCCCACTATTTATTAGTTCGCCTGACGACGCAGGAAGGCTGGAATATCCAGTTCGTCTTCTTCTGCGCGGCCACCGTCTTGAACGCTCAGGTGTTCAGCAGCAGGCATGGGCGAAGCAACCAGAGGCGCTTCCTCCTTGCGGCTGAGCGTAAAGCGTTCAAACAGCGATGGTGATTTTTTAGCCGCTTTTGGGGCTGCAACTTCTTCTTCAACCACAGGGGCTGCTGGTGCAGCTGCCTCGGCAAACAGATCGCCGCTGCTGTACTGTGGTGCTGCCGCTGCTGATTGACGTGGGTCAACTGGCTTTGGCGGAATGAAGCTGTCACCCTGACGGGTTGCACGTGGCTGGGCTGAAAGGCCAGCTGTCATGCGCGCATCGGGGCGAACAGGGCGCTGATAGTTCTGGGTTTGCACGGGTGCATCTTCCCAAACTTCTTCGCTTTGCACTTCATCCATCTTGCGGGCTGTGGCCGCTTGATGCACAGGTGCTGCTGGCTGGGCAAAGCCCTGCTGGACAGGCTGTTGAGGTGCCGCATAGCCTGCATCCGCTGCTTGTGCCACTGGCTGCTGGCCACCGCGCATGGTGGGCAGGATGGCGGCAGGAATGCCACCAGCGCTGGCCTGTTGGTAAACAGGGGCAGCTGACTGATAGCTGTCACGGGTAGCGGTTGCAGCAGGGCGGTCATAAACGCCTGGTGCTTTTTGCGTCATGGTTGTGGTGGCTGGGCGACGGGCTGTGTTGATGCCGCCAAAACCCTGCGTCATGCCGCCACCCTGAGGGGCATAACCACCCTGAGAGAGGTGCAGCGGACGGTTTTGAGCAATCTCACCAGCTTCGATACCGGTTGCAACAACCGATACGCGCATCGAACCATTGAGAGTTTGATCAAAGGTTGAACCAAAGATGATGTTGGCATCTGGATCAACTTCCTCGCGGATGCGGTTCATCGCTTCGTCAACTTCAAACAGGGTCATATCAAGACCGCCCATGATGTTGACCAGAACGCCACGTGCGCCCTTCATCGATACATCATCAAGCAGCGGGTTAGAGATAGCAGCTTCGGCAGCTTCAACCGCACGACGCTCGCCCATCGACTCGCCCGTACCCATCATCGCCTTGCCCATTTCGGCCATCACAGCGCGAACGTCAGCAAAGTCGAGGTTGATCAGGCCCGGCATAACCATCAGGTCGGTCACGCCACGAACACCCGATTGCAGAACTTCGTCCGCCATGCGGAAAGCGTCTGCAAAAGTGGTCTTTTCGTTGGCAATGCGGAAAAGATTCTGGTTGGGGATGATGATCAGCGTATCAACGTGCTTTTGCAGCTCGGCAATACCTGCTTCCGCCAGTTTCATGCGGTGTGTGCCTTCAAAGTGGAAAGGCTTGGTGATCACACCGATGGTCAGGATGCCGGCTTCGCGTGCCGCTTGCGCGATCACGGGGGCAGCACCTGTACCTGTACCACCGCCCATACCGGCGGTGACGAATACCATGTTGGAACCTTCGAGCACAGCAAGAATATCGTCGATGCTTTCAACAGCAGCGGCGCGGCCGACTTCGGGGTTGGCACCAGCACCAAGGCCACGCGTGACATTCGCGCCTAGCTGGATTTTGTGTGGGGCATTGTTGCCCTCGATGGCTTGCGCGTCGGTGTTGCACACCAGAAACTCGCAGCCTTCAAGATTTGATTGAATCATGTTGTTGACGGCGTTGCCACCGGCACCACCAACACCAACAACGGTGATCTTTGGTTTCAGGCGCGTTGACTGCGATTGCATTCTAACGTTGATCATTTTTTTGTTTCCTCCGCTGTGATCGATGATGGGTGATTCTACCTGAAGTCTTCAGCGTCTTTCCAGAGTCGAAATCACCTTTTTTTATATTTTTTTGGCCCTAAGATATTGGGATATTTGAAGAATTTCAGGCGACCTCAGGGCGGATCGCACGAAAAAAGTCAGTGTCTTGAGTCAGTTACCAGTTCTCCTTCAACCAGTGCGTGACCTTGGTGAGCATTTGTCCACCAAAAGGCAAAGAAATGGCAGGCAGTGTAAAATTCATCGGCACACCCAGACCTGCGCGCTCGCGCGTCACGGGAATTTCATCGCTGTGTTGTGCGGCGTAAAGCAAAAGACCAGCAGCGGTGGCAAATGCGGGGCCGCCCGTTGCCTCGGCAAGGCCGCGTAGATATTGCGGGCGACCAAGACGAACTTGTTTATCAAGAATAAGCTGCGCGATGTCACACAGACCTGCCAGCTGTGATGCACCACCGGTCAACACAACACGACGTCCGGCGATTTGATAAAATCCGCTGTCCACAAGTTTCGCACGCACCAGCTCAAATGTTTCTTCAATGCGTGGCTGGATGATACCGGTCAGTAGTGATCGTGGCACATAGTTTGGCTGTGCGTGTTCTTCTTCACCCACGGGCGGCACATCGATCATGGTGTGATCATCAGGGCTGGTGGCAATCGCGCTGCCGTACAATGTTTTGATGCGCTCTGCATCCGCAAGTGAGGTGGTCAGACCGCGCGCGATGTCAGAGGTGACGTGGTTACCACCAACGGGAATGGCCGCACTAAACACCAGCTTGCCTTCAAAAAATACGGCAATAGAAGTGGTTCCACCACCCATATCAATCACAGTGCAACCCAGCTGGCGTTCATCATCCACCAGTGTCACAAGACCTGCGGCATAGGGGCTGGCGCAATAGGCGTCAATCTCAAGCCTGTTCTGGCTGGTCACATGACCAATATTGCGCAGGGCCGTTGACAGGGCGGTCACAGCACAAGACTGCACACCCAGCACCTGACCACTCATGCCACGCGGTTCAAGAATGCCGCGCTGGCGATCAATGGTGTATCCGGTTGGAATAATGTGGATCAACTGGTCGCGACCAGCGACGGCAACATTGCGCGCTTGTGACAATCCTTGCTGAATGTCGCGCTCGGCAACTTCTTGGCCAGCTACTTTCACTTCGGCGCTGATGGCATGCGACAGGCAATGCACACCGGGCACGTTGACAACAACGGAGCGGATCGCCTGACCTTCAAGCGGGCCACGCGCCATGATC
>JBEIPH010000226.1:0-3086 GCA_040377115.1 Micavibrio sp.
ACTTGGTTTCGCTTGCCGCAGCAGGCGCTGCGGGGGCTGATGGTACCGCCGCAGCGGGAGCCGCTGGCGCAGCCTCGCCTGTTTTGGTTTGTTCAGCCGGTGCGGTTGCAGCCGCTGCTGCGCCCGCCGCAGCTTCCGCCGGAATGGCAGCTGCATCAGCAGGTGCATTGGGGTCTGGCATCTTGCCGCCTTGTGCGACGACCCACTCGGCAAATTTCTCTTTGGATACGGCGTGGATTTCAATTGGCATGAAGGCATGGTTCACACCGCAGATTTCCGAGCACTGACCATAGAAGACGCCTTCCTGATTGATACGCACCCAGGTTTCGTTGAGGCGACCGGGAACGGCATCTGTCTTCAGGCCCAGCGCAGGCATGGCCCACGAGTGCAATACGTCACTGGCCGTAACCAGCACGCGAATGTCGGTATCAACAGGCAAAACAACCGCGTTGTCCGTTGCCAGCAGGCGTGGTTGGCCGGGTTTCAGCTCTTCGTCTTTCAGCATGTTGGCAAGGAAGTTGACGCCGCCGTGATCAGGGTATTCGTATCCCCAATACCACTGATAGCCCGTTACCTTGATGGTCATTTCTGGATTTTTGGCGCGGTCAACGTAATACAGCATCTTCATCGATGGGATAACGATGATGACAAGAATGATCACAGGGATCAGCGTCCAGATCACTTCCAGCATGGTGTTGTGCGTGGTGCGTGATGGAGTCTTGTTGCGACCAGCGCGGAAACGGAACGCCACGTAAATCAAAAGGAAAAGAACAAAAACCGAAATGACCGTGATGATCGGCATCAACAACACGTTGTGGAAGTGATGCATCTTATCCTTCATCGGCGAAGCTGCCGCCTGAAGGCCAAGGCCCCATGGCACAGGCTGGCCAACTGGCGTGTCTGCTGCCAATGCTGGTGTAGATACCAACCAGAGCAAAGCGGCAGCGGCGCTCATATAAATGCGTTTGAAGGAGTTCATAAAAGCGGTCATGTCAGACACAGTCCTGTTTTCGTTGGTGTAGGCGCCGCCAGATAGGGCGAAGGCCTTGATTTTGACCCCTTTTATATAGCACCGCGCCTTGGGGGTTGTATAGCGGCCTGCCCCGTCGTTACAAAAAATTGTTCAAAAATTTTTGGCGGGGTTACAGCCCGGCCGCGCGGGTCAGCATGGCGCGCAAATCGGCCAGCGTATCGGTATAAACAGAACTGGATCGGTACAATTTAGGGAATGAAAATGGAATTTTCAGAAGCTCCCCTTCCACGGCCGCCGCTGTTGCTTCAAGCTCGGCACGGGAAATTTTGTCTGTTTTGGTCAAAACCCCTAAAAACGCCACGCGGCACTCCGCCATCAGCTCCATGGCTTCGCGGTCCACGGGCTTGATGCCATGACGCGCATCAATCAACACGCATACGCGCACCAGTGTGGAGCGGTCCTGCAGATAGGTGCGGATAAGGCGGTGCCAGTCGTCCACATCGCTGCGCGATGCTTTGGCATATCCATAACCTGGCAAGTCCACCAAGTGCAGCTTGCCGCCCAAATCAAAAAAGTTGATCTGCTGGGTGCGACCAGGGGTGTTTGAGGCACGCACCAGATGCTTGCGGCCCATCAGGGTATTGATCAGGGTTGATTTGCCAACATTCGATCTGCCGGCAAAGGCAATTTCAGGCAGTGCGGGTTCGGGCAGACGGTCTGGCGTTGCTGCCCCCGCCACAAAGCGACAGTCTTGACGGAAAAGTTTTTCCGCTCGGGCGCGCAGCTCGTCATCAAGTTCGTCGGCACCCGTCATCGGTTTGCCTTTATTCTTTCTTTTTGCGGCGTGCCGCGTGACCGCGCAGCAGCGAAGTATCTTCGCCGCCCACTTTTTTCAGGATGTAGTACTGCTGAATACAGCTAAGCACGTTTGACCATGTCCAGTAGATCACAAGACCCGAGGCAAAGTGCGCCATCATCACGGTGATGATATAGGGGAACATCGTCTGGATGCGTTCCTGTACCGGATCGGGCATGGGTGGTGACAGGCGTTTTTGCACAATCATCGACAGACAGAACAACAATGGCCAGCCGCCGATCATCAGCATCTGTGGTGGTGTCCAGTCAATCAGACCAAACAAATTAAACATCGATGTCGGATCGGGTGCCGACAAATCGCTGATCCAGCCCCAGAACGGTGCATGACGCAATTCAACCGACAGCAAAATAACTTTATAAAGCGCAAAGAAAATCGGGATCTGGATCAAGATCGGCCAGCAACCGCTAAACGGATTGACGTTCTCGCGTTTGTACAGCTCGAAAATTGCCATCTGCAGTCCGGCTTTGTCGCCTTTGTGCTTTTCCTGCAGTTCTTGCAACTGCGGGCTGATCACTTTCATGCGCGCCATGGAGCGGAAAGATTTGCTCGCCAGCGGGAACACGCCCGCGCGCACAACAACCGTCATCAGCAAAATGCCAAGCGCGATACTGCCGGTGGTTGAAAACAGCAGGTGCAGCAAATAGTAAAACGGCTTGGTGATGAAATACCACATGCCAAAATCAAGCGAGAGGTCAAGCTGACGCACGCCCAGCTTTACTTCATAGGCATGCATAACCTCGGTGCGATTAACACCCGCATAAAGATGCGTTGCGTTTTCAGCCGTACCACCGGCTGGAATAACCTGCTGGCTGCCCACCAGATCGGTTTGATAAAGATACGTGCCGTTTTCTTCAGCGGCGACGATACGCGCGTTGTTCTTGGTGTCAGGCGATGGCAGCATCGACACCATCCAATATTTATCGGTCATGCCCAGCCAGCCGGCGGCATTTTTGCGCTCAAGGATCTCGCCTTCGCGCATGTCGGCGTAATCGAGTTTTTCTTCCTTGCCGTTGAGGGCGCCGATCGGACCTTCGTGCAACACGAAAAAGCCGCTGAAGTCAGCAGGCAGGCTGTTGCGCGCCACCAGCTGATAGGGGTTGATGCGCACTTCGTTGCTGCCGCGGTTAAGGACGCGGTCTGTCACGCTAAAGAGAAAGTTTTCATCCAGTGTAATTTCGCGGGTATACAACAACCCCTGACCATTATCCCACTCAAGGATAACAGGCGCGCCGCCAC
>JBEIPH010000108.1:0-4834 GCA_040377115.1 Micavibrio sp.
GATCAGCGGGGAAACGCTCGGCGATTTGTGCTTCGGTGATCGCGCTTGAGGATGCAAACAGCATCGCTTCAACCAGACGGATGTCTTCTGGCGTCATGATAAGGTCTTCGGCAGGTGGCGTGATGGCTTCCTGCGTTTCGGCCGTTTCTGCGACTTCCACCGCTTCGGAAGAGTCTTGTTCGATCATCACAACATCATCCTCGGTAATTTCTGTTTCTGGCTCTGGGGCTTTTTTCTGTCTTGCCATGGGGATGCTCCGTTAATCAGGATTTATCTGGTTCGCCGCCGCCAGTTGGCTTGCGGATGAAAATGGGGGCGTAATTCTTTTCCTGCTGCAGCTCGATCAGGCCACGTTTGGCCATTTCAAGCGCGCCACCAAAGGTAGAGGCCACCGCCGAGCGTTTGACGATTTTCTCATTCAACCCGCTTGGCAGGAACATAAACAGCGATACCCATTCTTCAGGGATCTTGCCCAGCATGCTTTCAAGACGCGCAATCGCATCTTCGAGCGAGAACAGGCGGACAGGGTTCAGCTGGTAAACCGAATTTGACTGGCGTTGTTTGATGTCGCCATAAGCCTTGAGCAGGTCATAAAACGTCATATCGTATTTGGCGATATAGTCGGTTTTAAGCCCTTCAGGCTCGCCGCGGCCAAAGACGTTGAAACCAAGACGTGGCAGATTGAACAGGTCGTTGGCAACCTTGCGCATAGCCTCTAAACGGCGCAGCTGGAATTGCAGCGCATCGGCAAGGTCTTGTGCGGTTGGTTCTGCTTGCTTGGTTTCTTCCTGCGGGATCAGCAGGCGCGATTTCAGATACGCCAGCCATGCGGCCATCACCAGATAGTCGGCGGCAACTTCAAGACGCAGCGCGCGCGCCTTTTCAATGAAGTCCAGATACTGGGTGGCCAGCGCCAGAATAGAAATTTTTGTCAGGTCGACTTTTTGGTCACGCGCCAGCGACAACAGCATGTCGATGGGGCCATCAAAATCGCCGAGATATAACAGCAGCTGTTCGCTTTCAAGGCGTTCGGCAACGCTGTCTTCCTGAAATGTCGGTGTCTGGTCGCTCATGCCTTGCATCAGATCCGTTTGTTGTTGCCCATCAGACGGGACAGATTGGCTGCCACCGCTGTTTTGTGCGTGTTGTCGTTATCCGGCTTGGCCAGCTGCACCCGCTGGTCTTCTGCCTTTTGCAGCCTGTCTGCCGCTGCCACCGTTACCTTGGGGCATGCCGCCAGTGCTGCACGGCGGTCTTCGAAACTGGCGTTGCAGATCATGGTCAAATCCATGCCCGCCCCCAGCGTCTTGGCCACGCGTTCCTCGATACTGCCCCCCAGCGCCTTCATAGAGATATCGTCGGCGATCAGCACGCCGTCAAAGCCGATATCGCCACGAATAACCTTTTCCGTCACATGGGCGGAAACAGTGGCAGGAGAATCAGGGTCGATGTCCGAGTATACGACATGGGCGGCCATGGCCCAAAGCGCCGTTTTCATATTGGATTGCGACAATGTTTTGAAGGGTTTGAAGTCCACGGCTGCTAAATCCGCCTTTTTGGCATCAACAACCGGCAGCGCCAGATGGCTGTCAACCTTGGCACGGCCGTGGCCCGGGATATGCTTGATGACAGGCGAAACACCGCCCGACAGCAAACCGCGGCACACTGCATCGCCCAACTCGGCAACACCTTCGGGGCTTTCGTCATAGGTACGGCTGCCCGACAGAAATTCGTGGCAATCAGGCGATGGCACATCGGCCACTGGCGCACAGTTAACGGTAATACCCATGTCGGCCAGATCGCGCGCCATCAGGTATGAATTGGCTTCGGTCGCTTCCATACCTGCTTTTTTATCTGTGCGGTACAAATCGCCAAAAACCTTGGCCGAGGGATATTCGGTGAAGGCTGGTGATTTCAGGCGCGCCACGCTGCCGCCCTCTTGATCGATCAAAATGGGCAGGTCTGGCTTGCCAACACAAGCGCGCAGGTCTGCCACCAGTTTTTTCACCTGTTCGCGGCTGACACAATTACGTTTGAATAAAATAAAGCCAGCGGGTTTTTCGCGTGTAAAAAGCTCGCGCTCCTCGGCGGTCAATTCTGGGCCGCTTGGGTCAACGATAATCGCTTTGAGGTCTGTCCATTTTACTTGGCTCATCTCATGCTCTCCTGATTAAAGTTTACGTACCAGACAACCACCCGCACCGGCGGCGATCAGTTTTTTGCAAGTATCCGTTGCTTTGTCTTTTGACTGCGGTCCCGCGTAAAGACGATGCCAGATACCTTTAAAGCCTAGATCCGTGCGCTCGACACGGCTGCCAAGCGATGACAGGCTTTGCGGATATTTCTTTTGCAGCTTGGCCCATTCGGATTTTGCAACAGCCGCATCCTTGAAAGACCCGAGCTGCATGTAATAGCCAGCCGCAACAGGTGCCGGTGTTGGCTCTGCTACTGGTTCTTCTTTCTTGGTGACGACTTCGGGCTTTGGTTCAGGTTTTGCTTCTGCCTTTGGCTCTTCTTGTGCAACTTTTTCTTCAACTTTGGGGGCCTCGGGCTGTGGGGGTGCCAGTGGAACGACTTTTCCGCACCCGTTCCATCAGCATCAGCCTGAAGATCAAGCTTCATTTCAGTGGTTTCTGCCAGTGCCGGTTCGGCTTTTTCAGCCTCGGGCACTTTCAGGGCTTCTTCTTTGTTCATGGGTTCTTCGGGTTGCGGGGCAAGGCGTTCGACTTCCTCAACCTCTTTTTTAACCAGCGGATTAAACACGGTTGAATCCTGATGGCGCACTTCGATGCCGCCGGGATTTTCAGGTTTGAATTTGTAAGCAGCCTTGTCAGCCGCGATCAGCGGAACATCTGACATGTTTTGCTGTTCCACACCGCGGGGATAGGCGTACCAGAGGATAATCGCGAAAGCGACAAAGGTGACACCAGCCAGCAAGCCTTTGGGCAGAACACGCTGTGGTTCGGGCGGCGGACGCATGCGACCCATGTAAAACGAACCCATGGTTTCATCTTCGTCGTTTTTCTGGTCTGGTTTTTTGTAACGCAACGTCATGCGTGCATCTCCTTTAGCGGTTCAACACCCATCACTGCCAATCCCGACGCGATCACCGTTGCAACGGCACGCACAAGCGCCAGACGGGCAAGGCTAAGCTCGCGGTCGTTTTCATGCAGGAAACGCAGGGTGGCATCTTCGCGGCCCTTGTTCCACAGCGTATGGAAGGCAGAGGCCAGATCGTGCAGGTAAATGGTAATGCGGTGCGCCTCTTTGGCTTCCGCCGCTGCCACCACAAAACGCGGCCAGCTGGCCAGCAGACGGATCATCTGAATGTCGTCTTCGGCATTCAGGCGCGAAAGATCAAACTTTTCATTTTCAACGCCCGCACCAAACATGGCGGTTGCGTTGCGCATGACCGAATGGCAACGCGCGTGGGCGTATTGCACATAGAATACGGGGTTGTCTTTTGATTGCTCCACCACTTTGGCGAAATCAAAATCCATCTCGCTATCAGGCGTGCGGGTCATCATGTGAAAGCGCACAACGCCAGCGCCGACTTCTTCTACGATCTCGCGTAGGGTGATGATGTTGCCCGAGCGTTTTGAAAGCTTTACGGGTTCGCCGTTTTTAAACAGCTTGACCATGCCGCAGAACATAACAGTGATGCTGGCCTTGCCGTTGCTGAGTGCCGAAACCGCGGGGCGCATTTTATCAAGATAATTGCCATGATCTTTGCCCAGCACGTTGATCATGGTGTTAAATCCACGACGCATCTTGTCGTAGTGATAGGCGATGTCAGGCATGATATAGGCCCAGGTGCCATCACGCTTTTTCAGCGGACGGTCGGAACTGTCGCCAAAATTGGAAGAACGGAACAGTGTTAGCTCTGCCGGTTCCCAATCATCCATTTCCTTGCCCTTGGGCGGGGGCAGCGTGCCTTGATAAATCAGGTCCATGTCTTGCAGCTTCTTGAAGACTTCTTCAAGCGTGCCGTTTTCAACGATCTCGCGCTCGTTGGTGAAAACGTCGTGGTGGATGCCGATGAGGTCGAGGTCATGTTTAATATTTTCGATCATCCGCGCAACCGCAAAGGCGCGCATTGGGGCGATCCAGTCAGCTTCAGGCCTGTTAAGCCACTTGTCGCCATCGCGCTTCGCCATGCCAGCGCCGACTTCTTTGAGGTATTCCCCGGGGTACAGACCATCGGGGATTTCACCGATGTTTTCACCCAGTGCTTCGCGATAACGAAGGTAGGTGGTGCGTCCCAGTACATCAACCTGTGCACCCGCATCGTTAAAATAATATTCGCGGGTAACATCGTATCCCGCCTTGGTCAGCAAGCGTGCCAGCACGTCACCGATAACAGCGCCGCGCATATGACCTGCGTGCATGGGGCCTGTTGGGTTGGCTGAAACATATTCAACGTTGACCTTTTCGCCCTGCCCCATTTTGCTGTCACCAAAGGCCGTGCCCTGCGCCAGTACCGCAGCCACAATTTCCTGCCATACATCAGGTGACAGTCGGAAATTCACAAAGCCCGGGCCAGCGAGTGTTACCTCGCGCACGCCATCAAGCTTACGAAGGCGTTCAGCAATCGCCTCGCCCACTTCGCGGGGGTTTTTACCTGCAGGCTTGCCCAGCACCATGGCAGCGTTGGTCGACATATCGCCGTGACTGGCGTCCTTGGGTGGCTCGACCTTCACACGCGAAAGATCAAGACCGGCAGGCAGTTCGCCTGCGCTGGACATTTCACCAAGAAGCGTTTCTATCTTTTTTTGGTAGACATCAAACAAGTTCATAGCGTTTTTATTATCTCATTTCTTGTGACATATCGAAA
>JBEIPH010000131.1:0-4482 GCA_040377115.1 Micavibrio sp.
ATCGTTGCCAATCATGCTGACCTTGGTCAGGCAGTCGGGGCCATTACCAATCAGGGTGGCGCCTTTGACAGCGGACCCGATTTTGCCATTTTCGATCAGATAGGCTTCGGATGCCGAAAACACAAACTTGCCCGAGGTGATGTCAACCTGCCCGCCGCCAAAGTTGGCCGCATACAGCCCCTTTTTGACCGAGGAGATGATTTCAGCGGGTGATTTGTCGCCACCCATCATCACGGTGTTGGTCATGCGTGGCATGACGTGATCGGCATAAGATTCACGGCGACCGTTGCCTGTTGGTTTTAATCCCATCAGGCGGGCGTTCATGCGGTCTTGTAAATACCCGACAAGAATGCCGTCTTCGATCAGCACGTTGCGCTGGCTTGGTGTGCCCTCATCATCAATCGTAATCGATCCGCGACGATCCGGAATGGTGCCGTCATCAACAACCGTAACACCTTTGGCAGCGACCTGCTGGCCCATCAGGCCCGAAAAGGCAGAAGTCTCTTTGCGGTTGAAATCACCTTCAAGCCCGTGACCGATGGCTTCGTGCAGCAAGATGCCTGGCCAACCGTTGCCAAGCACCACGGTCATTTCACCTGCTGGAGCCTCGATGCTTTCAAGGTTAACGCAGGCGGCGCGATAGGCTTCGTCAACCGCGCTTTTCCAAGTGTTTTCATCAAAAATGCGGCTGTAGTCATGACGCCCGCCAAGACCGTGATAGCCATCTTCCATGCGGCCTTTGCCGTCATCAAGATAGACCGACACGTTAAAACGTACGAGGGGGCGGATGTCTGCCGCTTTTTCGCCATCAGGGCGAATAATTTGCACGGCCTTCCACGATGCCGCCAGTTGGATGGATACTTGCTTGACGCGGCTGTCCTTGCCACGCGCATAGGCATCAATTTTTTGCAGCAAGGCGACTTTGTCGGCAAAGGGCACACCCATGATCGGGTTTTCGTCTGTGTAAAGCTGTTGGTTGGTTTTGCGCGGTGCGATGTCAAGCTTGCCGCTGTATCCCTTGTAAACGCTCTGCACTGTATCAACGGCGCGCAGCATGGCGGCTTCGCTGATTTCGGATGCATGGGCATAGCCAAACATATCGGACGCTACCGCGCGCAAACCAAAACCCATGTCGGTGTCATAGGAGGAGCTTTTCAGTTTGCCGTCATCCCAGCTAAAAAATTCTGACTGCACGTATTCAAGATACAGCTCGCCATCGTCGCCACCGGCGAGACCGTTTTTCACCAGTTGTCCGATACGGGCGGGGTCCAGCTGGTTTTTTTCAAAGAAAAGTTTGTCTGTGGCGGTGATATGGGCGGGCATGGCGTATCCTTTCAGTCTTTAAGGTAGATATTTTTATCAATAAATCAATGTTTTAGCGTGTATTGACCTGCAAAAATATTTTCCGTATAAATGCACATGTCAGATAATTCAAAATACAGCAGCATTAGCCACCTGATGAGCGAGCCCGTCGTCTTGCGCACGCAGCAGGTTGTTGGCGCTTTTGCGGGCGAAGACATCACCTTTGAAAAAATCCCCGATATGCCGATTGATCTGCTGGTGCAGGCGCAGGCGCTTGATGCCGTTACACTGGCGGCACTGTTGGCGGAACCACATCTGCGTGATGTGGCCGATATATCTGACATTGCGCAAAACCTGCCAGATGATGTTGTTGAAACACTTGTGCGTATCAAGGCCGATTTTTTAGGCACGGGTGGTGAATTTGTCGACCATGTTGTCTGTGATAATCCACCAGCGGCTAAAATAAGGCTGGCACAGCACTTAAACGATATGAATACAAAAGAAAAAACGCTGGTTAAAGCGGATGACGAGGAAAGTTATTTTTTAACCTGCGCCAGCACAATCGGCATCGCCGCAAAAATTATTGATAGCAACGATGTGGCAAAATTTTCACCAACGCTTCTGCAAATATATGCCCAAGATCTAAAAAAACACGCCGATGGTGTAAAAACACTGGACGCAGATTGTTTTGCTGATCTGGATACGGTTGCAGGCAACATCGAGAAGTCGGCGGAGGCGCTTGTCGAGTTCGTCAAAAAGCACGAACAGGACCTTCAGCAGCAGGCCGAGCAAGCCGCCGAGCAGACCAGATTTAGTCAGGAAAATCCCTTTCCCCACCCCAAAAGCCCCTTTATGCGCAACAAGGGCCGCGTAAAGATTGTTTTTAAGCCCTGATTGCCGCTCTTTTTTAGCTCCCCAAATTGGTCTAGACTGTCTGTATTAATTTAACAGGGGGTCACCATGCAGCTTGCCAGCCGCATTTCAACCAGCAGCGACGATTTTTCTGCCAACAAAGCAGCGATGGAGCAGGTCGTTGCCGATTTCAAACAAAAACTGGTGCAGATCGAACTTGGTGGTGATGAAACCGCCCGCGCCAAACATCTGGCCCGCGGCAAATTGCTGCCACGCGATCGCGTCAATACGCTGATCGATCCCGGTACACCGTTTCTGGAATTTTCCGCCTTTGCCGGATACCAGACCTATGAAGACAACGTACCCGCAGCTGGCATCCTGACAGGTATTGGCCGTGTGAATGGTACGGAATGCGTGATTGTTGCCAACGATGCGACTGTTAAGGGCGGTACCTATTATCCGCTGACCGTCAAAAAACATCTGCGCGCGCAGGAAATTGCCCAGCAAAACAATTTGCCTTGTGTCTATCTGGTGGACAGTGGCGGTGCATTTTTGCCGCGTCAGGACGAGGTATTTCCTGACAAAGAACACTTCGGACGCATCTTTTTTAATCAGGCGAATATGTCAGCCGCCGGTATTCCGCAGATTGCCGCGGTCATGGGCAGCTGCACGGCCGGTGGTGCTTATGTGCCTGCCATGTCGGATGAATCGATCATTGTCAAAAATCAGGGCACCATCTTTTTGGGTGGCCCGCCACTGGTCAAGGCCGCCACGGGCGAGGAAGTCAGCGCCGAGGACCTTGGCGGGGCGGATGTGCATTGCCGACAGTCTGGCGTGACAGATCATTACGCACAAAACGATGGCCACGCGCTGTCTTTGGTACGTCAGATTGTGGGTAATCTGAACCGCAACAAGCCCGCAGGCCCCAAACTGCGCGAAGTGCGCGAGCCAAAATACGACCCCAGCGAAATTTACGGTCTGATCCCGCAAGACCTGCGCAAGCCCTATGATGTGCGCGAGGTGATTGCACGTATTGTCGATAATTCAGACTTTGATGAATTCAAAAAGCTTTACGGCGAAACACTGGTTTGCGGCTTTGCGCATTTGTATGGCATGCCTGTCGGCATCATAGCCAACAACGGTATCCTGTTTTCTGAAAGCGCGCTGAAAGGTGCGCATTTTGTTGAACTGTGCTGCCAGCGCAAAATCCCGCTGATCTTCCTGCAAAACATCACAGGTTTCATGGTGGGCCGCAGTTACGAGGCAGGAGGTATTGCCAAAGACGGTGCCAAGCTTGTGCATGCGGTGTCTTGTGCGCAGGTGCCAAAATTAACCGTGCTGATCGGTGGCAGTTTTGGCGCTGGCAACTATGGCATGTGCGGACGCGCATTTAATCCGCGCTTTATGTGGAGCTGGCCCAACAGCCGTATTTCGGTGATGGGTGGGGAGCAAGCGGCAAGTGTTTTGGCGCAAGTCAAGAAAGACGCCATGTCAGCCAAAGGCCAGATCTGGCCAGCAGCCGAAGAGGACGCCTTTAAAAAGCCAATCCGCGAACAATACGAACATCAAGGCCATCCATATTACGCCAGTGCGCGCTTGTGGGATGACGGCATTATTGATCCGGCCGATACCCGCATGGTTTTGGGCCTGTCACTATCAGCCGCGCTGAATGCGCCAATAGGCGAGCCGAAATTCGGCGTATTCCGGATGTAAGGTGTATCGATGGCTAGGCTTACCGAAAAATGGCGTTTGATGCGGCTTGATGACAATGGCAATGAATTTGAAGTCCAGCGTTATGATGACCGTTCCGCTGCAGATAAAGCCTGCCTCGAGTTCGAGCGCCGTGGCCACAAGCAAACCTATTACGTGACAAAACCGGAAGGCCCAAAGAAATGACCGAAGCTGCTCCCGTCCTTTATAGAGTTGAAAATGGCGTGGCCACCATCACGCTTAACAGGCCAGAGGTTCATAACGCTTTTAACGAAGTTGTCATTGCAGAGCTGACCAATGCTTTTGTTAAGGCTGGCAGTGATGACGCGGTGCGTGTTGTTGTGTTGCGCGGCAACGGCAAAAGTTTTTCAGCCGGCGGTGATCTTAACTGGATGCGCCGCATGGCGGATTATACCCGCGAGGAAAATATCGCCGACGCGGGTAAGCTTGGCACCTTGCTTAAAACCATCAATACCTGCCCAAAACCAACAATTGCCCTGGTGCAGGGTAACGCCTTTGGCGGTGGTGTCGGATTGACGGCCTGTTGCGATATCGCGCTGGCAGAAGAATTTGCACAATTTTGCCTGTCAGAAGTACGCATCGGCATTATCCCAAGCA
>JBEIPH010000068.1:0-5829 GCA_040377115.1 Micavibrio sp.
CCCTGGCCAGCTGAAAGTTCGTGAAAGCCGCAAGTTCAACATCACGATCAGATAATTTAGATTACATATCTATAAAAGCTTTACCGTCCAATATCTGGCTTGCTGTCTTGGTATAGCTGCCATCTTTTTCGTGCATGACCAGCGCGGGCAGCAGCTTGATGGGGGCGTAGCGTTCCTTGCGAGCTTTTACGATGACCCTTTTGGCAGGTTCGCCTTCGCGGGAGTGAATGGGCAGCACAACAAGGCTGCCAAACCAGCGCTTGGCCGTTAGCTCGACAATCACGTCATCAAGGCGATCAGCGCGGTGGATCATATAGATAAAACCACCTTGTTTTATCTTTTTTTGCAAGTACTTACACCAATCTTTTAAAGTAGTTTCTGAAGCATCTTCCCCATGCGAAAGCGCCTTGTTTAGGCGAGGAGAGGGGGTGTGCGTTCCTGCTTCTTGATAGGGCGGGTTGCAAATCGCCAGATCAAAGAAATTGTCCTCTATCTGGCGCTCTTTGACCAGATTACCGCTGAAAAAGCGGCAGCGGTCTGACAGCTGATTGAGGGTGGCATTCTGATGGGCTATACCAACAAGACATTCTTGAATATCCAATCCAGTCAATGATATATTTGAATTGTTTAATGTAACACATAAACCAGCAGACCCGACGCCACAGCCAAGATCAAGCAGCTTTTGTTTGCGGGTGACTTTGCTTTTTTCACCCAAAGCCGCGGCAAGAAGCACCGTATCTGTAGAGGCATGAAAACCCTGTTTGGGCTGAAGAAGTTTCAGCTGGCCGCGCAAGAGTGTTGTTTCGATAACTTCTGTCATAAACCTGCCAGTTTTTTGGTGCGGCTTTTTGTTGGCAAAGAGCGATGCACTGCATTAAAAGCATAGATGACGTTAATACAAAAAAGATAACGGGGAAAGCGGCATGACGACCGCCCTAAAGCCATCTTCAAAAACCAGTGCAGGTCCGCTTGACCGGCTGAGCGATGCGCTGTCGGCTGATATGGCCGCTGTTAATGCGACCATTCTTGACCGCATGCAGTCTGACATATCCCTGATCCCCGAGCTTGCCAGCCATCTGATTGCCGCTGGCGGTAAACGTATCCGTCCGCTTTTGACCTTGGCCAGTGCTGCGCTTTTTGGCTATCAGGGCACGCGCCAACATAAACTGGCCGCCTGTGTTGAATTCATCCATACCGCCACCTTGTTGCATGACGACGTGGTGGATGAAAGCACCCAGCGCCGTGGCAAGGCATCGGCAAATGCCCTGTTTGGCAACGAGGCTGCTGTGCTGGTCGGCGATTTCCTTTTCAGCCGGTCTTTCCAGCTGATGACAGAAGATGGCTCGCTCGAGGTGCTTAAAATCCTTTCCGACGCGTCGGCGATTATCGCCGAGGGCGAGGTGATGCAGCTAACCACTGCCAATGATTTATCAACCACAACGGATACCTATCTGCGCGTGATTGGGGCGAAAACCGCAGCCTTGTTTGCCGCAGCCTGCGAAGTAGGCGCAATTGTCGCAGAGCGTTCGCCTGCCGAAGTTGCAGCGATGCGCAATTATGGCCAGTATTTGGGCATTGCCTTCCAGATATCCGACGATGTGCTGGATTATGGCGCAGGTGGCGTGAAAATGGGCAAAAACGTGGGCGATGATTTCCGCGAAGGTAAAATGACCCTGCCTGTGATCCACGCTTTGGCAAAGGCTGATAGCAGTGAAAAAGAATTCTGGGCGCGCACCATGCAGACACCCGAAAAACAAACCGATGCCGACCTGACAACGGCGATTGATATTTTGCACCGTCATGGCTCGCTTGATGCGGCGCTGAAGATGGCGGATGATTTTGTCGCGCGCGGGCTTGAAAGCCTGCAGCAGTTGCCAGCCCATGTGTTGCGCGATGATCTGGCCGACCTTATCCGATTTGCTGCCCGCCGCGATCACTAATAGACTGTAACAAAAAAATTTTTTGATGGAGTACCGGCATGAAAAAGCTGACCGAGTCTTTTAACAAAGTGACCCTGACGCGAAATGAGGTATTTCAGATTGAATTGCCAGCCATGGCATCAGCCGGATACTTGTGGTCAGTCGAGGTGACAAGCGGAGCAGGGCGTCTGCTTACCGAGCGCACGCAGGCACCGGAAACGCAATCAATTGGCGGCCCGATCAGCCAGGTTTTCAGCTTTGTGGCTGAAAAGAAAGGCAATATTGGCATCAAGGCTGTCTATAAGCGCCCATGGGAAGCCAACGCCGAAAAGTCATTGGATTTTAAAATTCGGGTTATTTGAGTCCTGAATTAAATGTAATTGACAATCATTCTCATTTAGGAGATTGTGAAAGGGTCTTAACAAGGATTCCTTTCGATGATCGAGCCTACCAAAAACATGCCTCCTGCCACCACCGCCAACACCCGCGTTGATCGCGTGGTCGAAGATGTGCGTGCCTATGCAGACAAGGTTCGACGTTCATTGATGGTTGGCAAGGTTGATAAAGAACAATATGCCGAGCTCAAACGTATCGCTGAAATGCTGCAGGAGAATTACACCGCAGCCGAAAAAGCCGAGATTTTAAACCGTCTTGGCCATGTGGGCCGCAAGCTGCCTGAATATATGGGCCGCATGGAAACCGAACTTGAAATGGTTCAGATGCGTGACTTGCTGGCATCACCGGATTTCGCGCTTGATAACTTCATCATGCTTGATAAATACCGCAATCTGGTGCGCAAAGAATGGAATTTGCTGTGCGGCGGCGTTGCGCCTGCAAAAGACCTCGAGAAAATGAAATTTGCCTTCGTTGGCTGTGGCGCCATGCCACTGACAGCCGTTGGGTTTGTGACCGAACATGGCGTGTCAATTGACTGCTTTGACGTTGATCCAGAGGCTGTAAAACTGGCATCTGCCATGTGCGAACGGCTTGGTATTGATGACAAAATGCGCGTCCAGAAGGCTGATGCGCTGCAGATTGATTATTCAGCCTATGACGTCGTGTTCATCGCCAATCTGGTGCAGCCACGTCGTCAGGCGTTTAACCGCGTCGCGGCCTTTGATAATGTCAAAGGCGTGATTACACGCCGCGTTGATGGCTTGGTAACTCTGATTTATTCAAACCTGTCTGATGCAGACATGAACGCCGCTGGTTTGCAGCGCCACAGCACCAGCGATCCGGCAGATAAAACGTCGGTATGCTTGTCGACATTGCTACAAAGAAAGCCGCCACAGCCACGTATGTGAGCCTGATGGCCGGAAACGCCAAATCCTTGATATAGACTATCTGTTAATTTCCATAATATACATTATCAGGATTATAGGTCGTATTTACGGGGCTTATTTCAAAGGTCCCCAAAGGTCAATTTACGCGGCTTTGCTTGTCTGTACAGGCCCTATGGCCTATAGCTTGACGCACAAAGGATGGCAAACGGCATGAACAATCTATCAGCAAGACAAGACATCGTAAAATCTGAGCGCCCAATTGATCGGCTGCTTCAAATCATGGCTTATCTGCGTGGCGACCCCAATGGCTGCGTATGGACCAAGGCCCAGACCCACCAGACCCTGACACCGTATCTGATCGAAGAATCCTACGAAACCACTGATGCGATCGATCAGGGTAAAGTTGACGATGTCCTGCGTGACGAGCTTGGCGATGTGTTGTTGCAAATTGTTTTCCACTCGGCGATTGCCACAGAACGCGGCAGTTTTGGTTTCGAGGATGTGGCCACGGCCATTTCAGACAAACTGGTGCGCCGTTATCCAACCATTCTTGGTGATGAAGAAAACAACCTGAAAACACCCGAGGAAATTGACCGCCGCTGGGAGGAAATCAAGGCCCAGGAGCGCGCTGCCAAAGGTATTCGCAAGGATGCCAGCATACTGGATGAAGTTTCACATGCCTTGCCCGCACTGCAGCGTGCGCAAAAGCTGAAAGGCCGTGCAGCAAAAGAAGGCTGGGAATGGCCAGACGTATCTATGCTGCTTGATAAAATTAACGAAGAAACCCGAGAGCTTGAAGCGGAAATCCGCGCTGAAAAAATCGACAAGACCAAAGTCGCAGCCGAGCTTGGCGATCTGATGTTTATGCTGGTTGATTTCGCACGCTGGCACGGCATTGATGCCGAAGATGCGCTGCGCAGCACCAACAACAGGTTTGAACGACGCTTTCGTCATATGGAAGGTCTGCTGCGTGAAAAACACGCACGTCTACGTGATGCGCCACGCGAAGAACGCCGCGCCGCCTGGGACGCCGCCAAACAAGCGGAAAAATCAGGGAAAATTTAAGCCCGCGACAACAGCGGCTTTGTTTTGATGTAAATTTCGTGCGCTATATCGCTTGATGGTGCTGCAACCAGATATGCAGGCCCGTGATAGGCGGGGTCATAAGCTTGCCCCTCCTCGCCCACAATAACGCTGGCACCACATTCCTGAGCCAGCAGAACGTTTGCAGCGTGATCCCACGGTGTGACTTTGCTGACGTGAATAACACAGTCAGATTTACCTGTGTACATATCCATGAAGTCGTGCAGCGAGCAGCGATGATTAACCACATCGGCAAACAGTGGCCTTACGGGGTCAAAATGCCAGGCCTGCGCACCGCCGCCCTGACATATCAGGGTATTGATAGGCCGGTTTTCAGTGTTGATTTTGAGGCGCACGCCATCAAGAAACGCGCCTTGCCCTTTGCCAGCAACCGCCATGCGGTCACCAACCACATCATAGGCAAACCCATAAACAGTCACGCCACGATGCACCAGTGACAACAAAATGCCAAACTTGCTGCGGTTGTGTGAAAAGTTGTAAGTGCCATCAATGGGGTCAATAACCCAGACAGGTTCATCGCCTTTAAGGCGTTCGAGCACGCTTTCGTCTTTGGCGACGGCTTCTTCGCCCACGACCAGCGAGGCTGGCAAATAGTCGCGCAGCAATGACGATAGGGCTTTTTCAGATGCTTCATCGGCAACGGTCACAAAATCGCCCGGATTTTTTTCACGGATTTCACCGGCAGCGAGATTTTTAAATCTGGGCAGGACTTCGGTTGCTGAAACGTGGCGCAAAATGTCGGTTATTTTGGTGGTATCAATATCTGGGAGTGTCATTTTTTACGGCTAGCTTTCTTTTTTGTGCCTGCACGTTTGTCGCGCAGTTTATAGGGGAATTGGCTGCCGAAACGATCAATATCGGCGGCATCAAGGCTGATGGCCAGAAACACGCTGGATTCAGTATCCTTGCGTTCCAGCACTTCTCCGCGCTTATAGAGCCATGAAACCGTACGTCCATCGGCAATATCGATATCGACATAAACGGTTTGGCGGCTTTGATTAAGGTGTCTGTCAACGGCGGCTAACAGGTCATCAACCCCCTGCCCGTCAAGTGCTGAAACGGCAATAACGCCTGATTTACGGGCGCTGCGCGTCATCACCGCTTGTTGTTCTGATGCTGGCAATAGGTCAATTTTATTAAGCACTTCAATGACGCGGGGGTCGTTATCGGCATCAATCCCAAGATCGCCTAGAATGTTTATAACATCCTCGCGCTCGGCATCGCTATTGGGTTGGCTGATGTCACGCACATGCAGAATGACGCTGGCTTCCTGAACTTCTTCGAGCGTCGCGCGGAATGCAGCAACCAGATGGGTGGGCAGATCAGAAATAAATCCGACGGTGTCCGACAAAATCGCCGAACGGCCAGAGGGCATTTCAATTCCGCGCATGGTGGTATCGAGTGTGGCGAACAACAAGTCCTTGGCAAAAACCTTGGCGCCTGTAATACGGTTGAACAAGGTTGATTTACCGGCGTTGGTGTATCCAACCAGTGCCACAATCGGATAAGGCTCTTTTTTGCGG
>JBEIPH010000201.1:0-3379 GCA_040377115.1 Micavibrio sp.
CAGCTTGGCGGCAGCCTCGGCCATAAACGCCGCACCACCTTCTTGTCGGCAGGTCACCACGCGAATACTGCTGTCAATCAAGGCATCAAGGGCATCAAGATAGCTTTCACCGGGTACGCAGAAAATTTTGCGCACCCCGGCGGCTTCAAGGGCTGATGTCAGGGCGTAGCCGCCCGAGCGATGCTGGATAGACATGGGAAAATTTCTCCGGTTTAAACGCGGACCCGAGTTTATCACCGCCACTTTAAAAAATCCCGCATGCTTAAATTTACAGAACCATTTGCACTTAAGAGAGACTTTTGCCCCCGCTGTCGCTAAGGTATCAAAAGGGAGAATAATCATGGGTATTCATCAAAAATATCTGCTGGGCGCCGCGGCGATTTTAATCGCGCTTTTTGCGGGTATGCAGTTAACCGGCAAGCAAACCACACCTGACGAAAAAGTGATGGTGGCCAGTGCCCGCGAGGTCTTGCGCATTGGCGTTACCCAATATCCCTCGACACTTCATCCCATGTTTGACCCGATGGTTGCCAAGACGCTGGTGCTGGGCGCAAGTTTGCGCGCGATGACCGCCTATGACGCCGATTGGCAGCCCGTCTGCTTGCTGTGCACCGAACTGCCAAGTTACGAGAATGGCCGAGCCAAAAAAGTAACGCTCAAAAACGGCAAGAAAGGCATCACCGCCACCTATACCCTCAAAGACGGTTTGATGTGGTCAGATGGCAAGGCACTCACAGCCAGTGATTTTGTTTTTGCCTATGACGTTGGCAAACACCCGCAAAGCGGCGTTGGCAACGGCAGTTTTTACAGCGAGGATATCGACAACGTCAAAGCAGTTGACGCCAAAACGCTTGAAATCACCTTCACCAAAGAAATTTGCGAATTTGCTGCCATTAGTGACTTTTACCCACTACCAGCACACCTTGAACAAGACATCTTCAAGAGCGACCCCGCAACCTACCTTAACCGCACCCTGTATGTGACAGCACCCACCACGCCCGGCCTGTGGATGGGGCCTTATGTGGTAAGTGCCGCTGAAAGCGGCGCCAGCCTGACGCTTGATAAAAATCAGCATTGGCATGGCAAGCCCGCCGCTTTTAACCAGATCGTTTTCCGCACGGTTGAAAACTCGGCGGCACTTTCGGCCAATTTGCTGGCCGGTGACATCGATTATATCGCAGGTGAACTTGGTCTGACGCTTGACCAAGCCCTGTCGTTTGAAAAGCGTCTGCCAGCAGGGAAATACACCGTCAGTTATATCCCAAGCCTGACTTACGAACATATCGACCTGCCGCTTGACCGCGCACCCTTTGATGACTTGCGCGTGCGCCAAGCCCTGTTGCTGTCCACCAACCGTGACGGCATCAACGACACGCTATTTGCTGGTCAACAACAACCCGCCGTCAGCAACATTAACCCGCGCGATACCATTTTTACCGATCAAGTGACCCTTTACCCCTATGACCTTGCGCGGGCAGAAGCGCTGCTTGACGAAGCTGGTTGGAAAAAAGGCGAAGACGGTCTGCGCCGCAATGAAAAGAACGAAGTCTTGCGCGTAACCCTTTCCACCACCGCCGGAAACAAGACGCGCGAAACCATCCAACAAGCCATTCAAGCCGATTGGGCAAAAGCCGGTATTGAAACCATTATTCAAAACCAACCTGCCCGCGTGCTGTTTGGCGACACCATGCGCCTGCGCCAGTTTCAAGGTGGCGTGATGTACGCCTGGATGAGCAGCCCGCGCAACATCCCCAAGACCACCCTGCACAGCACCATGATCCCTAGCGAACAAAACAATTAGGCAGGGCAAAATTACTCGGCATATAAAAACGCCGAGATGGACAAAATGATTGATGACATGCAAGTTGTCTGCGAGGCGGACAAAAACACCGCCCTGTGGCACCAGCTGCAGAAAAAATACGCCGATGAATTGCCAGCCCTACCACTTTTTTATCGCGCCGATCCGTTTATCGTACCCGTCTGGCTGGCTGGCGTCACACCAACAGGCCACCAGCACCCCTCAACTCTGTGGGTTGAAAACTGGACAGAAAAGGCAGCGCCATGAAATCTATGCTTGACCGTGATTTCTGGAAGCTTGAAAACCTGCGCCAGACGTGGGAATACAAAACTTTTTCTTTTTTAGCTCGCGCCGTTTTGGCGCTGATCGTTGTTTTATACTTACTCTTCGCACTACCTTCCATTTATCCATGGGCGCAGCGTGAGTGGGCGCGCATGCAGCCGCCTGAACACTTTGAAGTCCTCCTTGATAAAGCCAGTAAAACGGGTGACTTTGAATATACATTACGCTGGTTAAACTTTAGACGTATTGAAGAAAGCCCCTATTTCAGCGAGATTATAACGAAACGCAGTGGCGAGCTGCCCGCCCTCTTCTTTGGTTACAATGCGCGGCATTTTACAAAAGAAAAGCAACAGGATGAAATGCTTTTTTGGATGCTCTATACCCGCTATCGCTTGCGTTATGATATTTTGCGCTGTGGCAACCCTGAAATGGTTGAAAAAATTAGTCAGCTCTTCAGTCTACTTTCAAAACTTCAGGGTATCGACAACTCGGAATTTGAAAAACTTCAATCCGATTTGCCACGGTTAAAAAAATCAATTCAACGTGTGTCGGATTTTGACGCACAACAACCCGCACGCAACGATCCACGCACAACCTGCAAAATCTTTGCCTCATTTAGCGATTTCAAAACCGCCCCAACCCCGCCCGAAGATTGGGCTCCTATCCGCCATACGCTGCGTATCGTAACGGAAAACTCACTCAAAAAAATGGACACCCCCGCCCCATGACACGGCTTGGGCCACAGCTGGCAGGGGCTGCGGCTACTTTGCTGGTCATGTCTTTTGTTGTGTTTTGCCTGATGGGTTTAATGCCGGGCGATCCGATTGATTTGATGCTGGCCGGCAACCCGCAAATGACACCCGAGGACGCCGCGCGCCTGCGCGCTCTTTATGGTCTTGATCAACCATTACCGCTGCGCTGGCTGAACTGGCTGGGTGGTTTAATGACAGGTGAAACCGGTTATAGCCGCCTTTACGGGTTACCTGTATTTGATGTTTTACTGCCGCGTCTGGGCAACACAGCCCTGTTGATGGGTCTAAGCCTGCTGGCGACGCTGGTGCTTGCCGTGCCGCTGGCTGTTTACAACGCAGCAAAACCAAACAGCCCGCGTGCGCGTGCGCTGAATATTTTCTGCCTTGCCGGTATCGCCGCACCTCCCTTTTGGTGCGCCTTGCTGTTGATCGCTTTTTTTGCTGTGACGCTTGGCTGGCTACCAGCCTCAGCCAGCCTTGAAAAACCCATCAGCTTTGTTTTGCCCGTGGCCACCATGACACTGGCAAGCCTTGCCGTTTATCTGCG
>JBEIPH010000177.1:0-3855 GCA_040377115.1 Micavibrio sp.
AGCGACGGCAATCAGGATAAGAAAAAGAACGTTGCCTTTATTATTTCTTGTCATCTATTTAGTGCCAGTGAGAAAAGAGTTATTAAATCAATTGCCGTTGATAACGCGGATATAGGCAATATTAACGTTGGATTGGGTTGTAAGCGGTGCGTAGTCATCATAGCTCGGCATCCGGAAACAGCCCATTTCTCCGCCGCAGGTAGTACCACCAAGCGGTGATGATGGACAGCCTGGATTACCAGGACCACCCCAGCTGCCCGCCCAGGCCTGCCAGTTGTTGGTGCTGCCTGTCGTGACAGGAATACCAGATACATTAAAAAGCTTGCGGTTGATTTCGCTACACACCGCATTTGAAATATAAGGCACCATGATCAAAACGCTTTTTGACCAACCTTGCGGGATGCCAACCACGGTAAAATTGCGATGGGTATCAACCAAGCCATATGTGTTGGGCCTTGGTGTGCGCCCATCAAGGGCGGCAGCTTGAATACGCGGGGCCTTGCCGCCAACCAGATCAATCAGGTGGCAGTTGCGACTGGCGGGACTGTTGGGGTTGATAGTTTCGTTCCATCCCGCATTGGGTGAAACTTCAAATCCATCAAGGGAGATTTGCTGTGGCTCGCAACCATCAGCGAGCAGCCGGTCAACACCGGCGACATAGGAGGTGAGCATTTGTGTCAGTTGGCCCGCCTGCAACACAGCGGTTTCACGATCAACATTACCCTGACCAAGGCCAGAGCGTGTTACCGCATAAGCCAGCCCGGCAAACAGAACAACCGCTATCAGAATAATAAAAAGGACATTGCCCTTTTGTGAAAAAGCTCTTTTTTGCATTTAAACCCCACGCGCAAAAAAAGACTTGGTAATATTATTATATCCCGCTTTTTAAAATCGGC
The DNA here is from genome assembly GCA_040377115.1 of Micavibrio sp. GTDB lineage: Bacteria > Pseudomonadota > Alphaproteobacteria > Micavibrionales > UBA2020 > JAEXMB01. The sequence continues at coordinate 897 of JBEIPH010000177.1, forward strand.
ACAGAACTTAATATCAAAGGCGTGGCTGGTGAGTAGGTAGCGCTGGTAAAAGCCTGGGTTAGTACATGCTAACCAGAACACCCTTCAGTGCAGCGCGGTTTTCGAGCGCCTGACCAGAGCCAAGGGCCACGCAAGACAGGGGGTCATCTGCCACGGTCACAGCCAGACCGGTTGCATAGCGCAAGACGTAGTCAAGGTTGGATAGCAACGAGCCACCACCCGACATCACGATACCGCGATCAACAATGTCTGCCGCCAGTTCGGGGGCGGTATGTTCAAGGGCACCTTTGACAGCGTCGATGATGGCGCCAACAGGTTCGGCCAAAGCTTCGGCCACTTGGCGTTCAGAGATAACGAGTTCTTTTGGCACGCCGTTCATCAGGTCGCGGCCTTTGATTTCCATCAGGCGGCCTTCGCCGTCTTCTGGCGGGCAGGCAGAGCCGATTTCTTTTTTGATGCGCTCGGCGGTGCTTTCACCGATCAGCAGGTTATGCGTGCGGCGGATGTAGTTGATGATGGCTTCGTCCATTTTGTCGCCACCAACGCGAACTGATCTGGCGTAAACGATACCGCCCAGCGAGATCACGGCGACTTCGGTTGTACCGCCGCCGATATCAACGATCATCGAGCCGGTTGGTTCGGTGACGGGCAGGCCAGCACCGATGGCCGCAGCCATGGGTTCTTCGATCAGTTTTACTTCGCGTGCGCCAGCGGATTCAGCGCTTTCTTGGATAGCGCGGCGTTCAACGGCTGTTGAGCCTGAGGGCACGCAGATAACCATGCGCGGAGAAGCAAACGAGCGGCGGTTGTGCACTTTGCTGATGAAATGCTTGATCATGAATTCAGCGGCTTCAAAATCCGCAATCACGCCATCGCGCAAGGGGCGAATGGCCATGATGTGGCCAGGCGTGCGGCCCAGCATCATTTTCGCGTCTTCGCCAACCGCGCGTGCGCGCTTGCGACCATCGACAAATTCCATGGCAACCACAGAAGGCTCGTTGAGCACAATGCCCTGCCCGCGCACATACACCAGCGTGTTGGCGGTGCCGAGGTCAATCGCCATATCGGTGGACATCAGGCCGAGAAGGTTTGCGAACATATGAGGGCTCCGAAAAAAGGGGCGCGCGAAGTTATTTCGTCAAGAAACGGCGGCAATCGGGCAGCAGCAAAAATTACTGCTTGGCCTTCATGCGTGGGTTTTCCTTGTTGATGACGTAAAGGCGCATTTTGCCTTTGCCATCGCGGCGGCGCACAACCTTGTTGTTCTTGTCGCGCGATTTGAGCGACTTGAGCGAGGATGTTTTTTTCATGGTCTTGGTTTCCAGTCTGTCAAAAATTCTTCGTCACACAATCGGGGCGGAAAAAACAGAGAATCCGCACCATTGAGGAAGTCGTGGCAAACTACTGACCCTTTTCAATATTGTCAATCATCTCCATGGTTATGTTTTTCATAATCTGGTCATTTGGAGGGGATCCTTGCTTGACAGGGCATGGCTGGGTGGCTATTTATGCTTTTCATATTGATTATTGTTTTATTGAAACTGCAAAGGCGGGTGCCCATGGCCAAAGCAAAAAAAGAAATCTCAGCCCAGGACGTGATCAAAGAGCTGACAGCACAGCGCGATGCCTTTAACAAAAAAGCACGCAAATTTGCCCGCAAGGCGGAAAAGGCCGATGCGGCCATTCGCCAGATTGAAAAAGTTCTGGCCCTGAATATGACGATGGGCGAAGCCCTGCAAAAAGCAGGGTTCAAGCCCGCCGGTGGCCCGCGCCTTGAGGTAGAAGGCGGCGGCAGTCTTGCCGATGCGTTTAAACCAACCCCCGGCCTGCCAGCGGCAACCGTGATCCCGCAAATCAAAAGCGGTGCAAAAGGACGGCGCACCCTGAAAGTTCCCCCCATTACCTGCACAAAGGAAGCATAACCATGGCCATCATTCTTACAAACGAAGAACGCAAAGTTTTTAAAAGCGTACTGGCTGTTGCCTTTGAGGATAGCGCTAGACTGCAAAAAGAAATTGCCCGTGCCGAGCGCGATGCCAAAGCACATGGCGGCGACCATCAGTCTGCCGTCATCGGCCTTTATGCGGGCCTGTTAAAAGAAATCCAGCGCGAGCGCAACGCCCCCGTGACACGCCGCGCTGATGCAACCATGCCAAGCATGGAAGAGCTGAGAAAAAAATTCCTCGGCAAGGGTCCGCGATAACCATGAAACAGATTTTCAACGGCGTTGTTCGCCGCGAGGTCATTGCCAAGGGATCAAAGAGCGAGCACACAGCACTGGTGCTTGACACGGGTGCCTGCGAGAAAATGACCCTGCGCGTACGCGGCACCAATGCCTTTGAAGAACCTGCCGCGCTCAAGCCCTTTGTTGACCAGCGCGTGCGCATACAGGGTGTTGTCTCCGGCAGTGTGCTCTTTGTGGGTAACATTCAGACAAAAAGATAAGGACGCGCCTGTGATTGACGAAGGCAACGATGTTTACAGGGCCCGAATTGCTTTGCTGGATGAGCAAACTGTGCGTGAATACCTTGAAAATGCCAAAATACGCCGCGATAGCTTTGAAAAAGAAACTGCGCACATGCGCGAGCATTTTAACAAATGCGTTGATAGCGTAAAAAGCTGTGTCATTCATGGGCGACAAGCAAAGTTTGACCTGTTCAAGATTGAACAGGATCTGCAGTTATTGCCTCGCATGCGCGGCGTTGTGTTTATAGAGGAAACCCACCGTCTTTTCAAAGAAGGTGCGCGATTGGGTGAAGTGTGGCGCTACAATGCTCGAGAAGCCAAGCGCATGGCCAAAGACGCGCAACGCACACATCGCTATATCAAACAGCTACATACGCGCGGCGAGAACTTCATCAAAAACCTTGAAGACCGCTTGGCTGAAATCGAAGCCACCAAGCCCAAGCCCTGATCAATTCTTGATGACAAACGTGGTGCGCTTGGTCAGTTCCTTGAG
>JBEIPH010000219.1:0-3120 GCA_040377115.1 Micavibrio sp.
TACTTCGTTACAGCCGATGGGTATGTTTTATGGACGACCTGTATCACTTGCGGCGTGACGCAGATATCGACGTTATTGATGGATGGCTATACGCCAACAGTCAATATTGTTTCTCCAAAAATGCTTGGTAAGGTCACCAAGGCGCTGACACGCGACAAGATGCTGGCGCATCCGGTTTATGATGCTTGGATAAAAGCCGGATACAATAAAGAAGGCTATATGCGCCAGCTTGAAAAACTTACCAGTTCAGATAGCAAGCAATAAATCTATTTGATGCCTGCCCTTACGGCGCGCGTGATGGTACGAAATTCAGCCTACTAATTTGGCATATATGTATCAGGCTGTCTTGTCAGGCTATCTCATTCCTGTATCCTTGATTATCAGGAAGATAACGCGAATCGGCCATGGTTTCTTGGCGCGTTTTATTTCAAAAAAGGATTCACAGATGAAAGATCTTTTCCGCCGCAAGCTTGTCGATAACCGCGAATACGGTCTGACCAAATGTCTGAGCGCGATGGACCTGACGCTGCTGGGTGTTGGTGCCATCATCGGCACGGGTATTTTTGTTTTGACCGGCGTGGCGGCTGCCACACAGGCGGGGCCTGCGGTGGTGCTGGCCTTTATTGTTGCCGGTATCGCTTGTGCCTTTGCAGCACTTTCTTATGCCGAGCTTGCCGCCAGTGTTGGCGGTTGTGGCAGTGCCTATGGGTATTCCTATGCGGCATTCGGTGAATTGCTGGCATGGGTTATTGGCTGGGATCTTATTCTTGAATACGGCGTGGCGGTGGCGGCTGTTGCCAACGGCTGGTCGGGGTATTTCAACAATGCGCTGACGGCGATGGGCATTGCTCTGCCTGAATATCTGACCAAGGGCCCCTTTGCCAAAGGCCCTGATGGTGTACTTGATGGCGGTCTGGTCAATTTGCCTGCTGTTGCCATCATTCTGACGCTGATGGGTTTGCTGATAGTGGGTATCAAGGAAAGTGCCCGTCTGAACGCTGCCATGGTGTTCGTAAAGCTGCTGGCTATTCTGGTTTTTGTCGGCGTGGCAATCTTCCATGTACAGCCGGCTAACTGGTCGCCGTTTATGCCCTTTGGCTGGTTTGAAACGCTGCCTGATGGCAAAACGGTTGGTGTGCTGGCCGCAGCCTCGCTGGTGTTTTTTGCCTATGTCGGGTTTGATGCGGTGTCGACCGCGGTCGAGGAAGCGCGCAATCCGCAACGCGATGTGCCGATCGGTATTCTCGGCTCGCTCGCTTTTTGCACGGTCATTTATATTATCGTGTCGGGTCTGCTGACAGGTGTGTTGCCCTATGGCGAGCTTAACGTGTCTTCACCCGTGGCCTTTGCTTTGCAACAGATCGGTATCAACTGGGCTTCGGCTCTGGTGGCGACCGGTGTGATTGCGGGGCTGACCACCGTGATGCTGGTTTTGTACTATGGTCTGACACGCGTTATCCTTGCGATCTCGCGCGATGGTTTGCTGCCGCCGTTCTTTTCAAAGATCGATGAAAAACGCCATACCCCCGTGCGCACCACGGTTGTCTGTGGCGTGTTCATGGCGACACTGGCAGGTTTTGTACCGCTGGGCGCACTGGCCGAGCTGGTGAATATCGGCACGCTGACGGCGTTTGTTCTGGTTTGTGGCGGGGTGATTGCCCTGCGTATCCGCAATCCTGAAATGCCCCGTCCATTTAAAATGCCGTTTGGTCTGATGCTGCCCATCCTTGGTGTGTTGTCGTGTGGGGCACTGATCGCCTTCCTGCCGGCAGTTACCCATTGGCGTTTTGGCCTGTGGTTGCTGGCGGGCGTGGTGATTTACTTTGCCTACAGCCGCCGTCATAGCGTACTGGCCGCAAAATAACCTATAACGGTTGGGGCGTTTGCCTTTGCTGGGGTGCAGATAGTGCTGGCGTTGCAGCCACGCTTTCTGACTGCCTGTCGCGCATGTTGTCGTACTGGCGATTAACCATGGCCAGCACGCCACCCAGAATGCCCTGAATATTGAGGGTAAAGGCGCCCAGCCGTGCGCCGCTGCCGTCTTTTTCAGGGTAGGGATAGGCCGTGACGTTCATGTGGCCTGACACAGGCGTGCCCACCACAGTGATGCGGTCATAGGCCGTGCCATCTCCGTTCACCAGCTGGAAGTTCTCGGTTACCTTCACGCCATCGCGCAGCTCGTGCACGGTATAGGCGTTTTTACGGCGCAGGTTGCTCCACAGTTCGTCTTTGATTTCATCGGCGGGTAGATCATATTTGGTGCTGTTGCCGATACCATTGACCACTGTGGAATAGGTGCGGGTACGATCTGGCCCCACGCGTTGGCCGTGGCGGTTGTTGGGGCGATAGGTGACGCTGAATTTATTGCCATCTTCGGGCAGAATATCCTCAATACGGCCGGAGATAATTTCAAGCTGCCCACGTTTGGCTGCATCAAGGATTTTATCGGCCAAACCCGGCGTGGTGCCAACACGCATGACGTTGATGGCGGTTTCGTATTTCAGCAGGAACTCAGCAAGTTCATCTGGGTATTTGGCAAAAACCTGCGGCACATATTTTTCCCAATGGCTAAGGACTTCCTCGGTTGTGTAACCTTCGCGCAGGCGCTGGAACATTTCCTTGCGCAGGGACTGGAACATGTCGTCAAACGATTTATGCTGATCAAGATTGGCAATAAATTGCGGCGTTTCGCGGGTAAAGGGAAGCTCGCTTTCAGATCGTGGCTCGCCCGACAGGCGTTCGCGCGGATCATCGGCGGTTTGTCTGTAAATGGCGTGCATCAGGCCGCGGCGCGACATCATGGTAATTTTGCCCTGATACCCGTTATCCAGCAAACGGATGGCTGAATCCATCGCGCTAAGGCCTGTGCCGATTACAAGGGCGCTGTCCTCGGGCGTGTTCTGTGGGCCATCAATGACGCGTTTAAAAAACGTATTACCCTTTTCGGCATAGGGATAATCAAGGTAATTGGGGTGGCTGCGCACGTTAAAGGCATAGGCTGGTCTGACCGCTTCTTTAAATCCGGTGGCCAGCACCAGTTGGCTGGCACGCATGGCCTGGCCGTCTTGCATTTGCAGGGTAACGCCGCCTTTATCCTCGGTAAAATCTGTGACCTGACCA
>JBEIPH010000021.1:0-8735 GCA_040377115.1 Micavibrio sp.
AAATTTCGGTCAGTTGCTTTTTGTGGGTTTCGGCATTGATGCGGTTGGTGCGCTCCAGATGTGCCGGCCATGCATCGGTTGCGATGCTCAGGAATTCGCGTGTTTTCTGCCACTGTTTTTCAAAACCGGCGGGCACCAGATCATCGAGTGCAGATACGCCCACACCGTGACGGATGGCAAGATCAATAAAATGCCCCAGTTCAGCAGCCAGCTGCATGGCCTTGGTCAGTGAAAAGCGACCGCCTTGCTGCTTCAGGATTTCGCTCGCCAGAAAAAGTTGGCGTTCCATCTGGCTGGTGGGTTCTGGAAGTTCTGCCAGTGTTTTGGTCAATGCGGCGTTGCCTGCCAGTTGCAGGCCAAGTTCGCCTGCTTGTGTGCGCGTGACGGTTTCAATACGCGGCAGCAAGCCGACGGTTTCGCCGATTTGACGGGCAAAGGCCGTGCGCAGGGCGGTGGCTGTTGCGTCATCGGGCACAACAATCAGGTGATCGGCGATAGCCAGCGGATTGCCAGCTGCGCGCGCCATCACACCGGCAGCCACGCTGTCGATAAAAGATTTGCTGGCGGGGACATTATAAACACTGGCCTGTTTTGGCGGCGCAATGCTGTCGATGGCGGCGGGTGTGTTGGTGTCTTTTGGGGTTTGGCTGCGGGCGCGTTTTTCCTGCTGGCGTTGGCGGTCGGCTTTGCTACGGGGGCGCATGGGCAGGGCCTTTCTTTGGTGAAGAAAAAGGTCGCGGGATGGCAGGTAGAAATCGAATCTTGTGAAGATGCGATTAAATTATACGGAAATGTTCCAGCTGACCAGCAGACATGGGTCTGCCAGTGAAAAAATATAGTTGCTTATGGTAAAACGAAAGCATCTTTCAATCGGCGTGTCTGGACGACAGCAGGGGGGAAGCGTATGTTACAAAACGACGTTTTGCCAGACTGATGGCTTTAACCAAGAAGGTTTTGACTATGTCAAATAACAACCGTCCGCTGTCACCGCATTTGCAGATCTATCGCTGGGAAATCACCATGTTCCTGTCCATCATGCACCGCCTGTCTGGCGTGGCGCTGGCGGTGGGGGCTTTGTTCTTTACCGTGTGGCTGATGACGACCTTGCGGGGCGGTCCGGCCTTCACCCTGTTTTATACCTTTGCCAAGACGCCGGTTGGTATTTTGATCTGCTTCCTGTGGCTGCTGGCATTTGTGTTTCACTATCTGAATGGTATTCGCCACCTGTTTTGGGATTTTGGCAGCGGTATCAATCCGCGTGCCGCAAAACTCAGCGGCTGGTTTGTGCTGATCGGTTCATTCGTGGCGACCACCATCATCTGGAACATGGCGCGCGGCGTTTACGCCGTTGCCGCCGGTTAAGGGAGAAAAAGAATGTCATCATCTTCCAACGGATCTTTTAAAACACCCCTTGGCCGTGTGCGTGGCCTGGGTGCGGCCAAGGGCGGTACGCATCACTGGTGGATGCAGCGTGTGACAGGTATCGCGCTTATCCCGCTGGCTGGTTTTTTCCTGTTTAACCTCGATAAACTGATACACCCTGTTTACTCAAGCATGATGATGTTTCTGGCAGAACCGCCGGTCACCATTGCGCTGATCCTGTTTATTCTGTGTGCCTATTACCACGCGTTTTTGGGCATTCAGGTGATCATCGAAGATTACGTGCACGGCACGCTGGCCAAAAACAGCCTGCTGATGTTTAACAAGTTTTTCTTTCTGGCGCTGACCGTTTGCGCCATCTACGCCACTTTGCTGATCGGCTTTAACTTTGCCGATTACGCCTCTGCACAGGGATAAGGACACCAAACGCCATGCAGCAATCATATCCGATCATCGAACATGAATATGACGTCGTTGTTGTGGGGGCTGGCGGTGCTGGTCTGCGCGCCACGTTTGGTATGGCTGAAAAAGGCCTTAAAACCGCCTGTATCACCAAGGTATTCCCAACGCGCAGCCACACAGTGGCAGCACAGGGCGGTATTTCGGCAGCGCTTGGCAACAACGGCGAAGATGATTGGCGTTGGCATATGTATGACACCGTCAAGGGGTCTGACTGGCTGGGCGACCAAGACGCCATTGAATATATGTGCCGCGAAGCTATCCCTGCCGTGATTGAGCTTGAACACTACGGCGTGCCTTTCTCGCGCACCGAAGAAGGCAAGATTTATCAGCGTGCCTTTGGTGGTATGACGACGCATATGGGCAAGGGCACGGCGCGCCGTACCTGTGCGGCGGCGGATCGTACCGGTCACGCTATTTTGCACACGCTTTATCAACAGTCGCTGAAATTCAAAGCTGAATTTTTCATCGAGTATTTCGCCCTCGACCTCATCATGGATGATGAAGGCGTTTGCCGTGGCGTGATGGCATGGAACTTGGCCGATGGCACCATCCATCGTTTCCGCGCGCATCAGGTTGTGCTGGCCACGGGTGGTTATGGCCGTGCTTATTTCAGCTGCACGTCGGCCCATACCTGCACGGGTGATGGCAATGCTATGGCCCTGCGCGCTGGTTTGCCGCTGCAAGACATGGAATTTGTGCAGTTTCACCCCACCGGCGTTTACGGCGCTGGTTGCCTGATCACCGAAGGAGTTCGTGGGGAGGGTGGCTACCTGACCAATTCGGAAGGCGAGCGTTTCATGGAGCGCTATGCGCCATCCGCCAAAGACCTGGCGTCACGTGACGTTGTGTCGCGCTCGATGACCATCGAAATCCGCGAGGGCCGCGGCGTGGGTGCGGGCAAAGACCACATTCATCTGCACCTTGAACACCTTGACCCCAACATCATCCGCGAACGTCTGCCCGGCATTGCCGAAACGGCCAAGATCTTTGCCAACGTCGATGTCACCAAAGACCCCATCCCTGTATTGCCAACCGTGCATTACAACATGGGCGGTATCCCGACCAACGTGCATACCGAAGTGGTCAACCCCACCAAGGATAATCCCGACAATATCGTGCGCGGCCTGATGGCCGTGGGCGAGGCAGCTTGTGTATCTGTACACGGGGCCAACCGCCTGGGGTCAAACTCGCTGCTAGATCTGGTTGTGTTTGGCCGTGCAGCCGCCATTCGCGCGCGCGAACTGGTGCAACCTGGCATGAACCACAAAAAGCTGCCCGCCAATGCAGGTGAAAGTGCGATTGCACGTCTTGACCGTCTGCGTCACGCCAAGGGCGGCACATCAACGGCAAAACTGCGCTTGTCCATGCAAAAAACCATGCAGGACCACGCCGCTGTTTTCCGCACCGACGCGCTGCTGGCCGAAGGTGTGGGCAAAATTGCCAAATGCCATGACGGCATGCAGGATATTGCCATCGCTGACCGCTCGATGATCTGGAACTCAAACCTCGTTGAAACGCTTGAGCTTGATAACCTGTTGTCGCAATCGGTTGCCACCATCGTGTCTGCTGCCAACCGCAAGGAAAGCCGCGGCGCCCACGCACAGGAAGACTATCCAAACCGCGATGACGACAACTGGATGAAGCACAGCGTGATATATGTCGATGATAAGGGCAAAACCAGCATCACCTATCGCCCTGTTCACCTGACAACGCTTAGCAACGATGTCGAAGTCATCGCGCCAAAGGCTCGGGTTTATTGATGATAAAAAAGGCCTTCTTTTTGTTTGCCGTTGTTCTTATGGCTGCACCCCATGCGGTGTTGGCCGAAGATTACTGTGCCGACGCGCAAACGACGCCTGAAATCAACGAATGCACCCGCGAAGAATACGACGCCGTTGCGGCAAAGCTTGATGAAGCCGTCACCGAATTGCGCAAAATGGCGGTCGAAATCGACGGTGAAACCGAAGGCGACTATAAGGTGGCAACCAAGCTTGATGCCTCGCAAACGGCCTTCAAGGCTTATGCCGAAGCATCTTGTGAATTTGCAGCCGCCGTTTACACCACCGGCACGGGCGCAACCGCGGCCCTTAATGCCTGCCTGACCAAACTGACACAACAACGTCTTGATATCATCACTTCAGAACTTCCACGCTAATCAAGGAAACTCGCCATGGTTGAATTCGCCCTGCCGAAAAATTCAAAACTGACCAAAGGGGAAAAGCATGCCGGCCCCGAGGGTGCCAAAAAACCGCGCACCTTCAAGGTTTATCGCTGGAACCCTGATGATGGCAAAAATCCACGCATGGATGAATTTACCATCGACATGGCCGATTGCGGCCCGATGGTGCTGGATGCGCTGATCCATATCAAAGACACCGTTGACCCCACCTTGACCTTCCGCCGCAGCTGCCGCGAGGGGGTGTGTGGATCTTGCGCCATGAACATCGATGGCCTGAACACGCTGGCCTGCACCAAGGCCTGCGACGATGTTGACGGTGCGGTCACCATCAACCCGTTGCCGCATATGCCGGTGATGAAAGACCTCGTACCTGACCTGTCTGTGCCCTATGCGCAGCTGGCCGCTGTCGAGCCATGGATGAAGACCGAAAGCCCGCCCCCAAGCCGCGAGCGTCTGCAAAGCCATGAAGATGCAAATATCCTTAATGGCGAAGACGGCAAAGGCCCTGCGGCTTGTATCTTGTGCTTTTGCTGTTCAACGTCATGCCCCAGTTACTGGTGGAATGGCGATCGTTTCCTTGGCCCTGCTGTCTTGCTGCAGGCCTATCGCTGGATTGCTGACACGCGGGATGAAGCCACGGGCGAGCGTCTTGATGGGCTGGAAGATCCCTTCAGGCTGTATCGCTGCCATACCATCATGAACTGCACCAATACCTGCCCCAAGGGTTTGAACCCCGCCAAGGCGATTGCAGAGATTAAAAAGATGATGGTTGAACGTCAGGCGTAATTTTTAAGGCTGGCGTTGCTTTTTAATGCTCAGGTCGCGCGGGCGCAGCAGATCAATCAGCTCATCGAGCTTCTTTTTAATGTCGAATTGCGCGTCTTCGATTGCCTTTTGGCGTGCGGAAAGCTGTGAAAATTCAGCCGCCAGCTTGCTCACGGGTTCAAGACGGCGGGTGTTGTCATCAACCTGCTGGCCCATCATGCGCACAGAGCGTTCAAGGTTGCGTACCAGCAAATGCAGTGACGCCTCGCTATCCTCATCAAGGGCAAAGAAATCTTCATAACGTGCATTGACCGTCGCAATACCGGCGGGCTGGCCCAGCATCATGCGGCCTTCGGGTAGGGCTGTTATGCCATCCGCCACACAGCGCGAAACGAAAGAAACGGTATTCATGTCATTGCGCCACACATAGCCAAGCGCAATCAGGCGTTGTTGCAGCTTGGCGGCCTCGGTTTCGTTTTGAGGTTCAAAAAACAAGGCGTTTTTACGCAGATAAGCAGCATCAATCAAAGGTTGTTTCATCCGGGCATCCTCCGCTTGGTCTTTGGCGGAGGCGTCATCTTTGGTTCAACTTTTGGTTTTGCCTGAATGATGGGCGTTACAGTGTTTTGTGGCATCAGATGCTTGATAAGTGTTTCCATTTGCTGTTCAAGGGCTGCCAAGCGTCTTTCAAGCCGCTCTTCTTTGGTGGCAAAGGCGCTTAAATTATCGTTTAGCAAATCTTTGACGGCATAAGATTCATAATTTTGATCGCTTCTGGCGGTGTTGTGAAATATGAAACCTTTGACGACAACCAGCCCATAGCTGATTGTTTCTTCGAGGTGCTTTGGTTGATGTCCCGAGGTTTTCCAGTTGAATCCCATCGCGAAAAGATGTTCCTGCAACTGCGCAGCTTCTTCTTTGTTGGCAGGATAAAAAGCAACCTCATTGCGCCGCAAAAAGACGGCGATTTGTTCACGGTTCGGCATGCTTGGCGCTAAAACCTCAGCGGCGGCTGGGGCGCTGGCTTTAAAAGCTGGTTTTGCGTGTTGCTTTGTTGCCTTTTTCAGGGCCTTGCCCGAGGCCTCAACCTTCTCGCCATTCAGATACCATCCGCAATTGCCACTGGGGTATTCAACGGCCGGGCCATCTTCACGGTGGCGCTGGCCGTTTTTAAACCACATCTTGGTACCGTCGGGCCAGACGATGGCGGGGCCATCTTCGCGGTGCAGCTCGCCCTTTTCATTGAACCAGCGTTTAACGCCATCTTCGGCTTTGACCAGTTGCGGGGCTGGCTGTATCTTTTTTTTACCAAACCACCCCATCATGGTATGCCTGCCATGCGTGGTTTTGCAGGAATGGTGGGTATCGGGCGGCCTTCAAGCAATTCAAGAATGCGATCAACCTTGGCTGATAGCTGGTTAAAGTCGTGGCGCAGTTTTTGCTGCTCGGTCATAAAGCTGTAAGCATCGACACGCTCAAGAAACTCATTGATTGGCAATGTGGACTGTTGAGGGCTGACGGGTTCCTTAAAGTAGTATAATTTACCCTTTTCAACCTGCATGCCGTTCTTTGCACACTCGTTGGCATAGGTGCCCACGCGCTGCCCACCCGCCCATTTAATCCCCATCTTGGCAAGGATTTTTTGAACCAGAATGGCCTGCTCTTTGCTTTCCGGGCGCAGCACAACTTTGGCGGTTTCTTTAAAAAAATCACGGGTAACTTTTGTGGTCATGGCCCATTACCCTCCTGACGCTTTTTGGCAGGAATGGTGGGCAGCGGACGGCTTTCAAGCAGCTCGATAATATGATTTAGCTTGGTCGTTACCTCATCGCGCAGGGCGTTAAAGTCATGGCGCAGCTTTTCAGGTTCGGTCAGTAGGTCATAAGGCACAACACCTGCTGTCAGCGCACTGGTAGGCAGCGTGATGGCGGGTTTGCTATCAGGGTTGGTGTAGAGGATGAGGTCTTGAACAACCATAGCGCTTTCAACGCATTTCTCAGCATTCTTGCCAACAGCATCGCCATTGCACCACTTAATACCCATGCCGGAGAGTATTTTTTGGATGTAAATAGCTTCGCCCTCCGTTTCTGGGCGCAGAATGACACGTGGGTTATTCTCGAAAAATTCGCGGGTTATCTTTTCAGACATGCCGTACCTCCGCTTGACTGAAGAGGGGCGGGTTTTTGCGACTGACCGGTTAATTCAGCAAGGGTGGTAACCTGTGCGCCATCGCGGGGATCAACGCCGACAAAAATCTGTCCATCCGCGGCTGTCATGCCATCGCGTACGCATTCGCGCAGGTGTTTTACTTCGGGCAGGCCGCTTGACCACACCACGCCATGTGAAAACAGGGCGCGCATGATGTCTGCCGCCTCGCCTTCGCTGGCGGGGTAAAAAGCAAGACAGGTGTCAAGCACATCCTGTGTTCTCATGGTGTTTTACCTGGCGGGTTTTGTTTGGGTTTGATGGCGGGAATGGTTGGCTCACGGCGATCGAGCAGTTCAAGCAGGCGGTCAACTTTCTTTTCGGCCTCGATACGGCGGGCGACTTCTGCGTCAAAGGCGGCCTGCATTTTTTCATGGCTTGCAAAAAAGCGGTCAAAAACGCGGGCGGTTTCCTCGGTCAGGCGTAGATCTTTGCCATGCAGTCGGATTTTGCTGATAGCTTCTTGGGCCAGTCTTTCACCCTCAAGGCGTTTTTCTTGCTCATGTTTGGCACAAGCATCACAGGGCGGTATAGGTGGTGGGTCACCGATGGCGCCGAGCACCATCTTGCCATTTTCAATACGCATACCTTTGGTGACAGTACGCTTAAGATCAAGCCGGCCATGCGGCGTGATGCCATAGCGCGATAAAATCCGTAGCAGGTCTTTGGCATCCTGAACGCTGTGTGGCTGGAAAGTGATATTGGCATCCTGCACCGCACGTTTTAGAAAGTCGCGCGGAGCCAGGAAATCAACATCGCGCACGCCTTCAAAGTTTTCAGCATTGAGGGAGGGAATGTTCGAGTGGCTGGATGTATGGCTTCCCACATAAACACTGTAGGTGCTGCCCAGATAAAAACCCTCGCTGAGTATGCGTTTTTGGTCGCTACGCAGTTTGGCCAGGGTTCCTTCGTAATTGACGATGTTAAATTCGGCAAGTTTTGCAACAATAAATTCGATTTCTTTTACCGTTCGTGGCAGAAAATGGCAGCGATATCTGCGAATATAGTTGGCAGTAAGAACAACCTTTTCAATGTCTTTTTCCTGCTCTGGCGCGGCACTCATGGCGTCACCTTTGATGATGGTTTGCTTAGGTCACGCTTGGGCACTGCCTGCGGGCTCAGCAGTGCCAGCAGCTGATCAAGTTTTTTGTTTACTTCCCTAACGTCGGCTTCAAGTTTGTCCTGACGCGCGTTGGTTTTTTTGACTTGCTTGTCAAATTCGCTGCGAAGATTGTCCACTCTGGAACCGGCAAAACAATAACTCATGGCGCATCTCCGGTGGAAGGTTTGCGCAGGTCGCGTTTGGGTGTTGATTGCGGGCTGAGTTGTGCGATGAGTTTATCGAGTTTTTCGTTGATGGATTTGACGCCAGATTCAAGCGCGTGCAGCCGCGCGTCGGTCATGCGGGTGTCACGCGAAAATTCGCTGAAATGCTCGTTCAGCGCGCGTGCCATCGCGACAGTAAGGTCAAACTCGGTATAATTTCCTTCAGGTATCTTGGCCACAGTAACCTCGAAATTTTCATAAGGCATAATTTATACCATCAGATTATGGCAAAGGTCAAGGTTTGAGGCTTTTGTTTTCCACGCCCCGCGGTTATGCTCTAAATAACAAGCAACATCAGATATTTAGGGATAAGCCCATGGACCGCGCAACCCACCGCCAGAATGTCGAAACATGCGCCCGTTTGCTGCGCGAAAAGATCGGGGCCGATCGCGCCAGAATCGCCATTATTCTTGGCTCG
>JBEIPH010000154.1:0-4165 GCA_040377115.1 Micavibrio sp.
CGGGTGGCTCGCCCAGCTCTTCAAGCTTAACGGCTTTCCAGTCATCAATGGCGTCTTCTGCCTTTTTGATATCTTCTGGTTTCATTTTTTCTTTAAGGCCGGCGGCAAGTTTGGTTGCGGCCTCTTGCAGCTTGGGTGTGTCGCTGTGTTTGGCGGTGAGTGACAGCCACTGGTAGGCACCGGCGGGGTCGGGGATGATGTCGCTTTCGCCACTGCCCTCGGGGGCCTTATAGCCACGGAAAAGATAAAGACCATAAAAGAACATGCCACCTGGATGACCCAGTTTGGCCGAGCGTTCATACCATTTGATCGCCTGTGGGACATCAACCTTGATGCCGCCACCTTGTTGCAACAAAGCGCCGGTGACAACCATGGCCTCGGCATTGCCAATCACGGCGGCGCGGCGATAGAGGCTGTAGGCCTCGTTCATGTTTAATTTGACGCCGTAGCCCCTTGAATACATGTTGCCAAGAATGACCAGTGCGCGCGCATCGCCAGCCTCGGCCAAGGGGCGCAGGTTGATGATGGCCTGATCCCATTTTTTCTCGTCATAGGCTTTTTTGCCTTCCTCAAATCCTGCATGAGCAGGATGGGCAAGCAAGGTAAGCACAAACGTAAGGGCAAGAAGAAGGCGCATGGGGGTTTTATCCTTTAAAGCGACAGTATTTCTTTATTTTAAAGGCTTTTGCCGACTTTGACAAATCCAAACAGGAAAAAGCGATATGCCAAGATGTGACGCCGAGGTGCAAAAAGCAGTGATTACAGCGCTGGCCGCCCATAGCCCCCTCACAGCCTTGCTGGCGGGTGGGGTGGCGGGTGTGCGTGAATTTGTACGTGCTGACACAGCCTTTCCCTACGTGGTGTTGGCAGATATAGCCAGCAGCCCGTTTGACACACAGGGGGATGAGGGGTTTGAGGTGGTGACGAAACTTGAAATTTACAGCCGCAAGCCGGGCGGGCTTGAATGCCGCACGCTTTTGGCCAAGGTGCAGGAAGCGTTGTTGGCAGAGACAATTAATGTCGAAGGACAGCAGGTGGTGGACCTGCGTCTGGCGGGTGGCGAGAGCCGATTGATGGAAGATGGCCAGACCTATCGCGCCAGTTTGATGGTGCGGATTTTCTGCGAGCCTGTTTAAAAGGAAACACAGACCATGCCAAGTTTTACAGGGCGCGATGTGCTGCTGGCCATCAGTGATGGCGGTGCGCCGCCAAGCTATTTGACAATAGGGGCGGCACGCAGCAGCGAAATGGAAATTATCAATCAGGCCGCCACTGCCACGCGCCTGGATGATGACGGGGTGGCGCGTTATATGGCTGATGGCGGCGTTCAGGGGATGCGCATTGTGTTGCGCGGGTTGTTCAAGGACGGTGCGGGTGAGGAAAAGCTGCGCGCAGCGGCGTTTAGCCGCTTGCCCTGTTCCTGCCGCATGACATTTGGCAATGGCGATATATATGCGGCGGAGTTTGTGGTTGAAAGCTATCAACGTCTGGGCAGTTATGACGGGTTTGAGGCCTTTGCGGCGACGCTGTTGCGCAGCGGGGCTGGCAGTTTTACGCCCGCGTCATGATGTCGGTAAATTTAAAATTTGCGCTGGCCCTGTGTGAACAAGGCAAGCTGGTTGATTTGGCGCAAGGCTTGCTTGAAAACGCGGACCTGCGGTTTGATGTGTGGCGTACATTGCTGCGCGATATGATGCGCGACCTGTCGGCCATGGGCGTTTTGCTGCGTCAGGAAGAAGGTATGGCGCAAATCGACCTTGCCAGCCTTGAGATGTTTTTTATGGGGGTTAAAAACCTGCGCCCGGATGAATTGTATGAAGGATATACACTGACGCAGCTGGCCGCCATCTGGCGTGCCCAAGCACCCAAGACGGTTGATATGGCCAGACTGGCTGACATGATCAAGCAACAAGAAACGGAGGCACCATGCGCACGCCAACCAGACGTGACAGCAGCGATGTGATTGCCAGCGAGCTGACGCAATTGCTGCGGCAGGAAATGATTGGCGGTATGCGCGGCATGTTTGAAGATTTGCTTGAAAATCGCAGCGGCGGTGGTTTGCAAGTGGTGATTAATAACAACACAGCAGCACAAGTAACCGGGCGTGAAACAGGCGCCATAAACCAAAAGCAGCTTGAAATCACCATTGACCAGATGGTGGCCAATTCATTGCTGCAGGGCCGCCAGACCAGTGGTGTTCTTAAAAACCTGTTTGGGCTGGTGCCCACCTTGAGCGGAAGGTAATTCAATGTCTTTGCCGGATATTACATGGCCCGAAGGTTTGCCAAGCGCCCCGCTGCTGGAGCCTTATCGCGAGAAACCGCCTGAAACAGCGCTGCGCACGCAGATGGAGCAAGGCCCCGCCAAATTGCGCCAGCGCACGACGGCCGGCGTGGGTGAGATGGAGGTGGCTTATTTATTGACCGTAGCGCAAACAGCCATGCTTGAAGATTTTTATCGCGATACCTTGATGGGTGGCAGTTTGGCGTTTGCCTATGTCCATCCGCGCAAGGGGGTTGATGTGGCGGTGCGTTTTAAAAAGCCGCCCCAGATTGCCAGTGGCAACGGACGGTATTTTGAACTGCGTTTCGAGCTGGAGGTTTTGCCGTGAGCCGCAATATTACCGCCACCACCAGACAGGCGATATACGGGTCAGAAACTGGTGAGGTGTTTATTATCCTGCTGACCCTGACCCACCCAAGCCTGAGCGCGCCCATTCGTATTTCAAGCGATAGCGTGGACACAAACAGCCGCGGCGAGGTTTTTGTGGCCTATCCGTTTGACCTGACCCTGCCCGATGACGAGGAAAGCCGCGCCACGCGTGCCCGTCTGGTCATTGATAACGTCGATAGGCAGATTATTGCAGCACTTAGGGGGGTGACCACCGCCCCCGTGGTGTTGATGGAGATTGTGCGGGCGGCGGAACCCGATGTGGTCGAGGCGGTTTTTAGCGATTTTCGCCTGACCAATGTGACTTACGATTCGCAGCAAATTGAGGCGGATTTGGGGATTGAGGACTTCACGGCGGAGCCCTATCCGGCGGCCAGCTTTTCGCCCAGCCTGTTTCCGGGCATATTTTAAAGCATTGAAATTTAATGATAAAATCTGGTCGTTAAAAACTTCTTTATTTTTAATATGGTAAAATCAAAATAGATCGGCTAATCTAATAAAATCAGCTACAACAAACAGCTCCTGAGCTGCTTTTAGAAGGTTGCGACGTCATCTTGTTCTAACAAGTGACGCAGCGAATTTGATAAAAGTTTGAAGGACTAAAATAAAGGGTGAGCGGATGGTACTGACATCAAGATTTGCAGGTACAAGAACGGCAGAGCAAAACTATCTTTGCGCCTCGCTGACTCAAATTTTTGAACCTACCCGCGAAAACAACGACAAGTTGGTTGCTGCCGCTGCTGCTGCTGGCAAATCCGCAACCGTTACAGATTATCTGGCGCGCACCGCACCTACTACTGCTGCTGCAAGCAAACCTGTTTCCACCGGTTTTGGCAACGGCTTCTAAAAAAGTTTAGCTTTCTTCCCGAAAGAGAAAAACCCGCTGATCACTTCAGCGGGTTTTTTCATGGCTCCCGCATTGATGGAGACGACACCCCATGCCTGTACCTCTATAGGTTAGGAGTTCTCCTGGGCTGCGATTTCGTGTTACTTAACGGCTGCGCGCCCGTTTCCGGCGCAACGTTTTGCCACCTTTATGAGCCGGTCTATACCGCGCAAGACGACAGCGAAGAAACCCAGCGACAGGTTGATGCCAATAACGTGGTGTGGCTGAATTTATGTATTTGAAATATATAGACTAAATAGACCTTGTATTTCCAGAAATATAATTTAGAGTGTGGTCATAATCATATTTTTGGAGATTTCACATGCGTCGTAATTTTAATCACGCCACCACGGGCCGCAGATCAACCGGTGCGCTTTATTCAGCCGCCGAGCTAAACGCTGTTGAAGGCGCGCTGACGCGCCGTGGGTTTGAACATACAAGTGACGATACAAATCTGGGTGTGCGCATTTACAAACGCCCTGATGGTGCCTGTGCCACAATTTATCTGGATGAGCTGAAGTGCAACCCTATGAATTGCGGCATCATGTTTGTGACGGGCATGAAAGAAGTGCCATCAAAGGGCACAACCGTGGCGGCCTATGCACGCGA
>JBEIPH010000091.1:0-5182 GCA_040377115.1 Micavibrio sp.
AGGAAGGTTAGCGGCTGTTTCGCGCAGTTGCGCCAGTTTTTCAATCGACTGATAAAGCGGGCGGTTGAATAACGTGCCTTCTGCCGCCAAGCGCCCTTTTTGCTGGGTGGCGATACGGTTCAGGCGGTCAATTGTGGTGGTCAAGTTGCTTTGAAATTGCGCATCTTCGGCCGCCGTGCGATCGGTTGATGACAGATATTCGTTCATCGCCGTTTCAAGTTCGTTTGTCAGCAGTTGTACAGCATTTGTAATAGTGCTGGCAGATGATTTCGCGCTGACGGTGTAAAGGCTGTTGGCAGCTGTGCGAATAAAATTAAGCTGCGTTTGCCCGACGCGTTTGCTGATGGTGGCCGCAGGGTCGCCCGAGCTGCGGATCTGGTTGACCTGAATGGCCATGGTTGTGCGCGCAGATTTCAGGCGGCGGGAGAGGGTGTCGTTGGTATCGCCAAGTGACCTTGCCACACGCTCATACGTCGCATCTGCCGCACCAAGAATGCGGTATTTATAGCGCGACTGAAAATTGGCAAAAACATCGACCATCTGGCGTTGCTTCCTGTAACGCAATTCATGGCGGAAATACTTTCCACCTACATTACAGGATATCAAGCCACGGTTAATATTTTGTTAAGAAACGCTAAACCCAGTAATGAAAAGACAAAAGGCAGCTATCGCCGTCTTTTCTTCTGCGGCCTGTCGCTGCCATTGGGCCGGTTGTAGCGCTGCTGTTTCCGGATGACCCGTGGCCACCGCAAAGGCCGGCAATTGCAGAAACGTTGCTGTCGTTGCTGGTTGCCATCAAATCAGTGAAGCGTTCAAAACGAGCGCGCTTCATCAGCGGGCCTTTCAAGGCATACTCGCGCGCTAGTTGACGCAGTTCTTGATTTTGAGGGGATGTTGCCTGCGGTGGTAGTGGCGCATTAGCTGCAAAAGCAAATAGCAGCGCAAGTGGTGTCGCACGTGAGCGACGAAAATAGTCAAAAAGCATGTCAGGCAGCCTTGGTAAAAGCTTGTCGGTTGGTGCCAGAAATCCAGCCGCCGCCGATAACGCGGTCGCCAATATAGACAACACAGGCCTGACCGGCGGCAATCCCAAAGGCGGGGTCGTGCAGCACCACGCGGTCTGCATAGACGGTTGCGGCCATGGGGGACTGTGCGGAGCGTAATTTCACATCTGCCACGATGCCCTCTGGCGGGATATCGGTCAGCCAATTGGTTTCCTTCAGCGTCACCACGTCGCGCGCCAGTGCCTCGTATGGCCCGACGACAACCTGATTTTCATCGGGGCGCAGGGCGACCACAAACAGGGGTGAATTGTTTTCGGTGACACCGCCACCAATACCAAGGCCTTTGCGCTGACCAATGGTGTAATTAATAATACCGTTGTGCTGGCCCAGCACGCGGCCATCAACATGTACAATGTCACCTGTGCGCAAGGCACCAGGGCGGAATTTTTCCACCACACGGGCATAAGACCCGTTTGGCACAAAGCAGATATCCTGACTGTCTGGTTTATCGGCCACGATCAGGCCAAAACGCTCGGCATGCTGGCGGGTGATGTCTTTGCTCCAGCCGCCCAGCGGAAAGCGCAGGAAATCCAGCTGTTCTTGGGTGGTGGCGAACAGGAAATAGCTCTGATCCTTGCCGCTATCAAAGGCGCGGTGCAGTTCTGCCTGTCCCTGCGCATTAACAACGCGCTGGATATAATGGCCCGTAACCATGCAATCAGCGCCCAGATCACGCGCAGTTTCAAGCAGGTCTTTGAATTTCACATTCTGGTTGCATTTGACGCAAGGGATGGGCGTTTCACCGCGCAGATAGCTTTCAACGAAATCATCAATCACGTTATCCTGAAAGCGGCTTTGGTAATTGAGCACGTAATGCTCAAAGCCCATTTTTTCTGCCACGCGCTTGGCATCGTGAATGTCTTGCCCGGCACAGCATGCGCCTTTTTTGGCCAGTGCCTCGCCGTGATCGTAAAGCTGCAGGGTGATGCCCACAACTTCATAGCCTTGTTCGTGCAGCAACGCAGCCGCAACCGAGCTGTCAACGCCGCCGGACATGGCAACGACAACGCGGGTATCTTTGGGATCTTTGTTAAAACCAAGGCTGTTCATCATGGGCGGCAAAATAGCAGATAAAGCTGAAAAAGCAAGAATTTTTCATAGCGCATTTTTGTTTTATTCATTTAAAACAACAAGATAAACGTTGTTTAACCCTTGTTTTGCGACCTATGCGGTATAATCAAATCAGAGGAGAAAGCATGGCGCGCAAAGGCAGCGGCGGAAAAAACGGCAATGAAGGTGGCAGCAGCCACGTCATCGAATATACGCCAACCACAGGTTTTAACATCAAACATATGGCAGCGCAGTTTGCCGGATGGATGGAAGAAACCGGCCTGCCATTGCTGTTGCATCTCAAACATGTTTCGGTGGAATTCGAGCCGGGCTGTACGCCAAAAGAAATCGTCGATGGGTATAACATGGCGATGGCGCACAAAATGCACGTCAGCCACTCCAACAGCAACGACAAGCCAGCGCCGATGCGTCCGCGATAGTGATTAATCAGGCCTTTTTGAAATTTTGTACTTCCAGCACAAGGCCGCGGTATTTATCGGCCGAGCCTTCGACGTAGCGTTCATCATCGGTAAAGCGGATATTGCGAAACACTGTGCCGCGTTTGATAACGGTTGATGATCCTTTGACCTTCAGATCTTTAATCGCGGCAATGTTATCGCCCTCGGCCAGTTTGGCGCCGTTGGCGTCACGCACGATCATTTCATCGTCAGACATACTGTATTCCTTTATTCAAATTTGGCGTTGGCACCGGGCAGGGCAACAACCAGACCATCAAGTTCATCATTCATCAAAATCTGACAGCCCAGGCGCGATGTTTTTCGCAGCTCGAAAGCGAGATCAAGCATATCTTCTTCGGCTTCCTGTTTTTCGGGCAGGCGGCCAAACCAATCCGGATGCACCACCACATGGCAGGTGGCGCATGCCAGACAGCCGCCACAGGCACCTTCGATATCAATCCCGTGTTTGTGGGAGATTTCCATCACGGACAACCCGTTGGGGGCTTCGACCTCGCGAGGGGTGCCGTCTTTTTCAATAAAAGTCATTTTAGGCATGGTTTGTTTTCCGTGTTTTTAGTCTGGCGTGCATTTTCTCCCACGCCGTAACAAAAGCGTCAATATCGCTGGTGGTGCTGTTCCACCCTAAACTGACGCGCAGGCTGCATTGGGCCAGATTTTCAGGAACGCCCATGGCCTTGAGC
Organism: Micavibrio sp.; assembly: GCA_040377115.1. Lineage (GTDB taxonomy): Bacteria > Pseudomonadota > Alphaproteobacteria > Micavibrionales > UBA2020 > JAEXMB01. The sequence continues at coordinate 3,274 of JBEIPH010000091.1, forward strand.
ACATGGGACGCCTTGACCGTCCCGCTTGAACAAGCAGAGCCGTTTGAAACGCATATACCCGCCAGATCAAGGGCGATCAGCTGTGTTTCCGATGCCGCATCGGGCAGGGCAAACATGCTTGTGTTCGCCACACGCGGCGCGTCTTTGCCAAAAATGACGATGGATGTGTCAATTGAGGCCAATTTTTGTTCAAGGTTATCGCGCAATATAGCCAGCTTTTCAAAACCAGCTATATCAAGCGCAGCAAGTGCCGCCGACAGGCCCGCGATACCTGCGATGTTTTCTGTGCCTGCGCGCAGGTTTTTTTCCTGATTGCCGCCACGCAGCAGGGGGGTGATGGCGTTGCAATTGGCAATGATCAAAGCACCCACGCCCTGTGGCCCGCCGATTTTGTGACCAGACAGGCTGATAAAATCAACGCCAAGGGATTGTATATCGACAGAGATGCGCCCGATGGCCTGCACGGCGTCTGTATGCACCAGTGCGCCATGCTGACGCGCCAGTTTAACAACATCGCTCAGCGGCTGTATGACACCTGTTTCGTTATTCACCAGCATAACTGAAACAACGGTTTGCTGTGTATTGCCGTGCAAAATATTTTCAAGCGCATTGAGGTCAATCAGCCCGTTTGGCAAAACAGGAATAACATCGCAAATAAGGCCGCTAGCCTTTGCCGTGGCAAGGACCGAGGGATGCTCGATAGCTGATACAATCAAACGCTCGACACCCGCACCAAGCAGGGCAAGGTTATTGGCCTCGGTGGCGCCCGAGGTAAACACAACGACATCGCGTGGGGCGAGGTTGAAGGTTTTGATCACACGCTCGCGTGCTTCTTCAAGCAGGCGGCGCGCGGCGCGACCGGCCTTATGCACGGCGCTGGCGTTTCCGGCAAAATCGAGCGCGTGCAACAGGGCATCACGGGCCGCTGGTTTGATCGGCGTCGTGGCGTTGTGGTCCAGATAGATGCCGTCAAAAAGCGGCGTGTTCACCTTGGTTGCTCCGGTTTTAGATGCGGCCAAACGTGCCCGAGTCTCGGGAATTTGCCCACATCAGATTTGCGGTATAAGTAATTGATAAATCTAGTAAAATCAATATTTTTCTTGCTTTAAAAATTTCATAATGTAATGTCATTCACCTGTGTACTTCACCAACACCTGACGGCGCAAGTCCAAAAGCGCCCAGCCGCCGAGAACGACAAAACAACAACAACAAAACGCCTGACAGTTTTGCATGATTGCGCGAAGCGAGGACAGGCGAGGAGGCCACGAAGAATGCCAGAAATCATGATTACCGGTCCTGCCGGTCGCCTGGAAGGTCGCTACAAACACGCAAAAGTGCCTGGGTCACCGATTGCCCTCATTCTTCATCCAAATCCGCAGCGCGGCGGCACGATGAACAACAAAATTGCCTATTCAATGTTCCAGACTTTTGCTGACAAGGGTTTTTCCACCCTGCGCTTTAACTTCCGCGGCGTTGGCCGCAGCCAAGGTGAATTCAACCATGGTGAAGGCGAACTGTCAGATGCAGCATCGGCGCTTGATTGGCTGCAAAGCGTCAACCCCGGTTCAAACAACGTGTGGGTTGCGGGCTTTTCATTCGGTGCGTGGATCGGCATGCAATTGCTGATGCGCCGCCCTGAAATCACCAGCTATGTGTCGATTGCGCCACCTGCAAACATTTACGATTTTAACTTCTTGGCGCCTTGCCCCAACGAAGGCCTGATCGTGCAGGGCGACAATGACCAAGTTGTGAACATCGAATCCGTTAACAAGCTGGTTGATAAACTGAAAGACCAACGTGGACCAAACGGTGTTGATTACCGCATGATCCCCGGTGCCGGTCACTTCTTTAACAACCCCGGCGAAAGCGAGCTGATGCTCAGCCACGTTGGCGATTACATCACCCGCAC
>JBEIPH010000087.1:0-5251 GCA_040377115.1 Micavibrio sp.
GAAGGCCCTGTTTTGCGTGGTGATCAGCGCGGGCGCACCCTTGGTTATCCCACGGCCAACCAGTCGCTGGATCGTCTGGCCCTGCCGCCTTACGGCATTTATGCGGTACGCGCCCGTATCGAGGGCGAGGAGCTGTGGCGTGCCGCTGTTGCCAACCTTGGTATCCGACCCATGTTTGAGGTTGCCACCCCGATTCTTGAAACCTATATCTTTGACTTTGACGACGACATTTATGGCAAAAATCTGGAAATAACCCCCGTTGGTTTTCTGCGGGGAGAGGCGCGATTTGACAGTATTGACGCGTTGATCACGCAAATGAAACAGGATTGCCTTGATGCGCGTGCTATGCTCAAATCCGTAGATCTGTAAAGTGTTTAACCCATAAGGCTGCCTTAACCGTGCTTTCTCTGCTGCCCCAAAATCGCTTTGTCTTGCCTGCCATGCTCGGCAGCTTGGCGATTGTTGCCGCAGACCAGTTGAGCAAATGGTGGGTGGTTGAACGTTTTTTGCGCAGCAACGGCGAGGCGACCGACTTTGTTAAATGGCTGGTCATGCAAAAGCCGCATTTTATTTACGGTGCCGAAGGTGATTTTATTGGCAAGGTTATTTGCCCCAACCTGAACGCTGTGCTGGTGTGGAACCGCGGGGTCAGCTTTGGCTTGCTGTCGTCACATTCGACTTTTGCGCCGCTGATTTTATCAGTTCTGGCCGCCCTTATTTCGCTGTGGCTGTTTGCCTGGCTGACCATTTCTGTCTATCGCCATGTGGCCTTTGCGCTCAGTTTGATCATTGGTGGGGCGCTGTCTAACGTGATGGACCGCCTGCGTTTTGGCGCGGTGGTTGACTTTATCGATGTACATGTTGCTGGTTACCACTGGCCAGCATTTAACATTGCCGACAGCGCGATTGTTATTGGCGCTGTCATCCTCTTTCTTGATGCAGCTTTGTTGCACCAGACACCGCCCGCTGACAAGCGGCCGTACTGATTTGACCGGAGATAACATGACCATGCGTACCGCTCGTTTTTCACTCCTGACTGTTGCTTTGTTTGGCTTGCTGCTGACGGGGTGCAACAATGTCAAAGAACAGCTTGGCGTGGGACGCCACTCACCAGATGAATTCACCGTGGTTAAACGCGCACCGCTGACATTGCCCCCTGATTACAGCCTGCGCGCACCTTCTGTCGGCGCCACACCACCCGCCTCGCAAACAGCCAATCAGGCAAAAACCATTTTGCTGGGCGCACCGGTCGCGGAAGTTTCCACCGGTTCTGCCGACAGCGTGTTGCTGCAAAAAATGAAAGTACAGTCAGCTGACCCCGCCATTCGCGATGTGATCAGCGAAGAAAACGGCATCATCGCTCTTGAAAATCAAAAGACGATCGATCTTTTGCTGTTTTGGGAAGACCCCGTGCTGAGCGATGAAAATATTCCCGCTTCTGAAATCGATCCGAAAAAAGAAGCAGAGCGCCTGAAAGCCAACAAAGAATCCGGCACCCCTGTTAACGAGGGCGAAGTGCCTGTGATCGAGAAAAAACAAGGCGCCATCGACAAGATGTTCTAAGCTTTTGCGCTTAAAACAGCCTGTATATCTTTGCTATCTGCCCCTTTGACACGAACAGCGTCGCCCATCTGGTTCCTGAACCAGGTCGCCTGACGTTTGGCGTATTGGCGGGTGTCGGCCTGTGACAGGCTGATGGCCTCGTCAAACGATATTGATCCCCTAAGGTGATCGCACAGCGCTGAAAACCCACAGGCATGCGACAGCGCTGCATCTGGTGGCAGAACATCCATGATGTTTTTAACTTCATCCAGCACGCCGTGATCAACCATTTGTAAAAAACGGCCATCGCAGCGGGCATGCAGCACGTCGCGCGGCGGGTCGATAACTGTTTTCACAAACTGCCATTCCGCAGGCGGTGTTTCGCGTGGCTGTTGTTGCCAGTATGACAGCGGCTTGCCTGTGCCCAGATAAACTTCATAAGCACGCACAAGGCGGCGCGGGTTGTGCGCATCGAGCAGTGGCGCGCCTTGGGGGTCAAGGCGTTTAATTTCAGCAAAGAGCCCCTCGGTGCCGTGGGTATCAAGAAAATGCTGTGCTTGTTGACGCGCATCGGGGGTAATTGCAGGGATAGGGCTTAGGCCTTCCATCAGGGCCATCAGGTAAAAACCCGTACCGCCAACCACAATTGGTGTGCGTCCGCGCGATAAAATATCTGTGATGGCGCCAGCGGCTTTGTTGCGCCAGTCAGCAGCACTAGTTTTATCGTCAATGCCAAGGCAGGCGTAGAGATGATGCGGTGCTGAGGATTTTTCAGCGGCGGATGGCTGGGCTGTCAGCAGGGGCAGCCCATCATAAAGCTGAAGCGAATCCGCATTGATGATTTCACCACCAAGTTTTTCAGCCAGCGCCAAGGCCAGCGCGGATTTACCGCTGGCCGTTGGTCCGCCGACAATAAAAACCTGTCGCGACGTCACTCTTTCGGCTTGAACTTGAGGGCAACAAATCGTCTGTCCTCGCGGCGCTCGATAAACAGCAGTACGGCGTTGCGGCTGCCTTTTACAGCGCTGTCTACCTTGTCTGCCAGTTCAGCCGGTGTGTTCACCGTCTGCTGGTCGATTTCAAGGATAATGTCACCGGGCTGGATGGCCTTGTCAGCCGCTGGGCCTTGTGGCGTGACAGCGGTAACAAGAACACCTTGCGTGGTGGCGGGAATTTTATATTGCGCGCGCAGGGCATCGTCAATTGCGCTCACGCCAAGACCCAGTGTTGCAATATCTGTTTGGGCGGATGTAACCGCAGCCGAAGGTTTTTCGGTTTTAGGTGGGCCGCTCTTGCCTTCTTTTTCGGCCTTTTCCAGTTCGCCCAGCGTAACAGCGGTGTCAATTGTCTTGCCACCGCGCCACAGGGTAACAGCAGCCTTGGCGCCAACTTCGCTTTCGGCCACCAGACGCGGTAGGGCGCGGCTGGTCGGGATGTCATGACCATTAAAGCTGAGGATGATATCGCCCGCCTTGATATCAGCGGTGATGGCGGGGCTGTCGGGCACCACGCTTGAAACAAGTGCACCGCGTGGCTTATCAAGCCCGAGGCTTTCTGCGATATCAGGCGTGACATCCTGAATGCGCACACCCAGCCAGCCACGGCGTGTCTGTCCGTATTTAACCAGTTGGTCGATCACATTGCGCGCGATGTTGGAGGGCACAGCAAACCCAATACCAACCGATCCGCCGGTGGGAGAGAAGATGGCCGTGTTAACGCCAATCACCTCGCCCTTGAGGTTAAACATCGGACCACCCGAGTTGCCACGGTTGATGGAAGCATCGGTCTGGATGAAATCATCATAAGGGCCAGCGTTGATATCGCGCTGGCGGGCAGAAACGATACCAGCCGTGACCGTGCCGCCAAGACCAAAGGGGTTGCCAATCGCAATAACCCATGACCCAACGCGGGAGTGATCACTGTCGCCCCATTGGGCGGCAGTTAGTTTAATGTCGGTTTTAACCTGCAGCAGGGCGATGTCGGTTTTTTCATCTGCGCCGATCAGTGTCGCGTCAAGCGAGGTATCGTCATGCAAGATCACCTTGATTTCATCAGCGCCCTTGATGACGTGGGCGTTGGTGACGATATAACCTTTGGCAGCGTCAATCACAAAACCCGAGCCAAGGCCCGATACGCTGCGCTCGGCCGGTGGTTGCCCGGGGGCGTTTGGCGTGCCTGGCGGCGGCTGCATGCGGTCGTAAAAGTCACGGAAGAAATCTTCAAACGGTGATCCGGGTGGCAGCGGCGGCAGATCGGGCAGGGCCGGCATACCTTCGACGGTTTCCGTTTCAATCTTGGATGTTGTGGCCACGTTAACAACGGTGGGCAGTAGGCGTTCAGACAGCGCCTCAAAACTTGGCGGGGCGGCCATGGTGGGTGGTGGGCTGGTTGCTGGCGGCGCACTTGGCTCTTGTGCTGTTGCCGGCAGGCTTAACAGGCAAAGGAAACTGGCGACAAGTAAGGTTTTTCTCTGCATGTGATTTACTCCATTAGTTCATTCGTGGCAGTTCAGGCGTGGTCATTAGCGGCCCGCACCTTTGGCAAAATAACGCAGGAAATCGTTGTCAGGAGACAGGATCAACGTGGTGCTGTCGCCTGTCAGGCCTGCGCGGTAGGCTTCAAGCGTGCGGTAGAAATTATAAAACTCGCTGTCTTTTTCAAAGGCGGCGGCGTAAATGCGGATAGCTTCAGCGTCACCCTGACCACGCGCGGTCTGGGATTTCTTTTCAGCTTCGGCCAGCAATACGGTGCGCTCTTTGTCGGCTTTTGATTTGATTTCCTGTGCCAGTTCCTGACCTTGGGCGCGGAATTCGGCGGCTTCGCGTTCGCGCTCGGTGCGCATACGCTGGTATATCGACTGGCTGGTTTGCTCTGGCAGGTCAACACGGCCAATGCGAACGTCAACAATCTCGATACCATAGTCGATATCCTTGTTCACTTTTTCGCGGATGGAGCGCATAAGGCCGGCACGTTTGTCTGACAGCAGGTCATTCAGTGTGGCTGTACCCAAAACGCTGCGGGTGGTCGAGTTGATGATGTTGTTCAAACGCGCGCTTGCCACTTGCTCGGTGGCGACAGTGCGGTGGTATTTCAGCATGTCGGTGATGCGATAGCGGGCAAAGGTATCAACAACAATACGCTTTTGATCCGCCAGAATAACTTCTTCTGATGGCGGGTCGATATCCAGCACGCGTTTGTCAAATATCTTTGTTTGCTGGATGAAAGGGATTTTAACCTTCAGCCCCGGCGTGGTGTGCAGTTCTTGCGGGTTACCGAACTGCAGGACCATCACCTGTTGCATTTCGCGTACGATAAAAACCGATTGGCTGACCAGAAAGGCAATCGCCAGACCTGCAATCACCAATAAACCTTGAAACTTGATCATCTTTTATCTCCTTAGAAGGTTTTTTAGCGCGTTGCGCTGGTTGGTTGTGGCGGCATATTCACGGCGCTTTTGCCAATGGGCTTGACGTCGTTTTTGGGGGCGCCGGGTTTTAGCTGGTCAAGCGGCAGGTAGGGCAAAACGCTTTGTCCGCGGCCATCGCTGACAATCATCTTGCGGCTGGTGCTCATGATTTCCTGCATGGTTTCAAGATACATGCGCTTTTGGGTGACATCGCGTGCCTGCTGATAGGCGGCAAGCACGGAGGTGAAACGATCAGCTTCACCCTGTGCCTTTGACAGCACGGCGATTTTATAGGCCTCGGCA
>JBEIPH010000115.1:0-4744 GCA_040377115.1 Micavibrio sp.
ATCAAAAAACGCCGCCCTGATATTCGCGTGGTACAACAGGCCTGCCCCGATCTTGCCTCCGCGATTGAAAATGATGCGTCGACCGATGTTTTGCGCAGCCTTGTGCGCAGCTATGTCAGCGCGCTGAAAGAAGCCCCCGACCGTGTCATTCTGGGTTGCACGCATTATCCGCTGGTGGCTGATTTATTTGCCGAAGCCTTGCCCGCCGGACTGCCCATCATCCACCAGCCTGCCGCAACTGCTTTTTCGCTCAAAGATTATCTGGCCCGCCATCCGGAATACACCGCCCCCGCCACAGGCACACGACGCTTTCTTTCCACGGGGTTTTCTGGCGCGGCCCCTGCCCTTGTCGAGAAATTCTGGGGCGGACAGCTGATGTTCGAACAGGCCTAAACACGCCAAAAGAAATGGTTGCTTGACAGACCAGCAACGGGAATTTATAAATCCACCCTTTGCAAAATGGGTGGATTATTTTTATGCGCGCCTGCGGAATAGACTTTGGTACTTCCAATTCTGCCGTGGCCATCGCCCATGCGGGCAAGGTTGCGCTTTGCCCTGTTGAACAAGATCACAAAACCCTGCCAAGTGCGCTTTTTTATCCCGTCGGCAAACCGCCTGTTTATGGCCGCAACGCCATCAAGCAATTCAGCATCGGCGAAGATGGCCGTTTCATGCGCAGTCTGAAGCGCATGCTTGGCACCTCAACCATGAATTACGGCACCATCGTAAATGACAGGCCGCGCCGGTTTGAAGAAATCATTGGCGGCTTTGTCTCGCTCCTCAAAACGCGCGCCGAAAGCCTTGGCAATGACAATATCGACAGCGTTATCATGGGCCGCCCCGTGCATTTTGTTGACCGCGATCCCGAAGCCGATTTCGCCGCTGAAGCGCAGCTGGCCGGTGTGGCGCGCGCAGCCGGGTTCAAACATGTCGAATTCCAGTTTGAACCGATTGCCGCAGCCTTTGCCCATGAACGCCACCTGACATCGGAAAAACTAGCCATTGTCGTTGATATCGGCGGCGGCACGTCGGATTTTACGGTCATTCGCCTTGGGCCAAAGCATATGGACAAGCAAGATCGTGCCAGCGACATTCTTGGCAATGCTGGGACGCGCATTGGCGGCAATGATTTTGACCGCGACCTTGGGGTGGCAGTCGTTATGCCTGAATTCGGCCTTGGCAGCAGCTTTGGTGCGCGCAGGCTTGAAACACCCCGCGCATGGTTCATGGAAGCTTGCGAGTGGTCAAAGATCAATTTTCTCTACACCCCGAAATTCAGAAAAGAAGTGGAAAGTGTGGCCGCTGAATCCCACGCGCCTGCCAAGCTTTCCCGCTATCACCGCCTGATTGCACAAGAGAAAGCACATTTGCTGCTGGCCGCAACCGAGGCCGGTAAAATCGCGCTCAGCCAGTCAGACACAGCGCAGATTGACGCTTCTTTTATTGAAGATGCCTTGCTGTTACCCGCCAGCCGCCAGCAGCTTGAACAAGCTATTGCCGCTAGGCTTGATGCCATTTCGGCCAGCATTGCCGAATGTCTTAAAAAAGCAGGCAGCATGAGCGAAGATATTGGCCTCGTGGTGCTGACGGGCGGTCCTTCTGATATGCCGGCGATCAAATCGCTGATCGTCAATCACTTTCCAACCGCGGCGATATCAGAAGATGAAAAACTGGCCAGCGTCGCCCTAGGTCTTGGCCATGATGCCGCACGACGTTTTGGATAAGTTTATTTTTTGAAGATTAAAAAGGCTGCCGCCACGATCAGCGCAAAACCAGCCCAGTGGTTCCATTTGATCGGCTCGCCCAGATACAAAATTGAAAACACGGCAAACACCGACAGGGTTAAAATCTCCTGCATGCCTTTCAGCTCGGCTGCGCTGAAATGGCCATGACCAATACGGTTGGCGGGTACTTGCAGGCAGTATTCAAAAAAGGCGATGCCCCAGCTGATCAGGATAACAAGCCACAGCGCCGTGTGCTTGAATTTCAGGTGGCCATACCACGCAAACGTCATAAAGATGTTCGAGAACAGCAACAGCAGGAATGTTTGAATAGGTATGCTCATGCTCATGATCAATCTCCCTAGACGGGGGCCGACATGTGGCGGCGCTGCCAATAAATGGCCATGATACCGGCCAGCACATTGGTCAGGGTCAGGGCCAGAACGATCCCCATAAACCCAAGCTTACCCTGTAAGAACCACGCCAGCGGCACATAAATCACCACCGCACGTAACATCACAAGAACCGTTGATGCAATCGGCCGACCCGTCGCGTTAAGGGCCGCGTTGATCACCACCAGCGCGCCCATGGCACCAAAAGACACCGGCACCCAGTGCAGATATTGCGCCGTGTAGGCAATTACCTGCGGATTTTTGTCAAACAGCGTGGGGATTACAGCGGCAAAAGGCCAGATAATCACTGCAAGCGCAGCCCCCCAGATAAACGCATAGCGGACACCGATGCGGCAGGCCTCGCCCACGCGGCCAAAGTTTCCGGCACCAAAATTTTGGCCTGAGAAGATCGACACGCCCGCTGCCAGCGCATAAAACACCAGAATGCAAACGCCTTCGATACGGCTGGCAACACCAAGGGCAGCCACGGCTTCCTTGCCAAAGCCTGCCGCCATCCAGGTGATAACCGCCGTTGATATGGGGGCGATCTGGTTGCTGAGCATCGAGGGCAGTGCAATGTGCATAAACTTTTTAAAGGCGGCTGTACTACCCGCATGCCACAGCACAGGTGACAACGCCTGTTTTTTATAGGTCAGACTGTAAATGGAATAAGCGCAGGTCAGGATATAGGCCGTCACCACGGTCAAGGCCGCACCGCTTAAGCCAAGGGCAGGAAAAGGCCCCCATCCAAAGATAAAAAGCGGGTCAAGGATAAGAGAGATAACCGACATCAGCGTCATGATCATCGAGGCATAGCGCGTATCACCAAGAGCACGCATGCATGAATTACCCACAATCATCAAACCAAACATCGGCAAGCCGATATACCAGATGTTCATATAGCCCCGGATGAGCGGCATCATGTCATCTTTGGCACCCAGCAGTTTGAACATAGGCTCAATGGACAGCCAACCGATAAAGGCAACCGTTGTCATGATCAACACTGCCAGCACCAGCGCGTCGGTGGACATCTGCCGCACGCGGGCAAAATCCCCCTCGCCAAACACGCGTGACAAAACCGAAGACGTCGCAACGCTCAGGCCAAATGAAATGCCCAGAAAGAACATGACGACAGGCAGCGTGAACCCAATTGCCGCTAGCGCCTGTGTTCCCAGACGCGACACAAAATAGGTATCGACAACGCTGAATATCGTCATCGATGTCATGCCAAAAGCCAGCGGTATCGACAGCCGCCGTAAATGCGGGCCAATATCGCCTTCGAGCAGAGAGTGTTTTGGCGGAGTCATTTGAGAACAAACAGTAGAGCTGGCGTGAAGGGGATATCCGTATCAGCGCCCAAGATCAAAGAGAAGAGCAAGCGCCCCGCCCTCGGCCTTGTCCGGTGAAGACACAGCTTCAATATCGACCTTCGCCGTTTCCTTTTCAAGGGCCAGCGCATCACCACCTGACAATTCCCAACTTTGGCCACTGTCAGTTGTTATGCGAACGCTGCCAGTTGCGATGTGCAGCCAGCGGCGCTGGCGCGTGGTTGGTGGCAACGACAGTTTTTGGCCTGCCGCCAGCCGTGCGGCTGACAATACCGTATCTTGCAGAATGCGCAGGGCCGATTGCTCATCAGCCTGATCGGCTGGCACAACCAGCGCCTGCCAAGCACCCGTGGCAACACCCGATGGGTCAAGCACATCAAATCGCGCCTGTTGATAGGCGGGTTGTGCATTGGCCTCATCCGGCATGATCCAGATCTGCAGGAAATGGGCGGCATCGGTGAGCGAGGCGTTAAATTCGCTATGACGGATACCAGTACCCGCCCGCATCATCTGCACATCACCGGCCTGAATGGTTGATCCATTGCCAAGACTGTCCTTGTGCGCCAGCGCGCCAGACAGCGGAATGGTAATGATCTCCATATTGGCATGACCATGTGCGGGGAACCCGCCACCACCGGCAACCACATCATCATTAATGACGCGCAGGGGGCCAAAGCCCATGCGTTTGGGGTCGTGGTAATCACCAAAGCTGAAGGAGTGATGGCTGTTAAGCCAGCCAAGCTGGGTTTTGCCGCGGGTTTCTTTGTTTATATACGTAATCATTTTAACAACCTCCTGTATCTATAAGTTCATTATATATTTCACTTAAAAGAATATAATAAATCAAAAATATATATGATTATTCTAATTTATCGAATAATAATCATATATGGACAAGCTTGCCAATATTATCGCCTTTCAAACCGTTGCCGAAAGCCTGAACTTTGGCGAGGCCGCCAAACGCCTTGGCCTGCCGCCTTCGGTGATCAGCAAGCGCATCAAAGACCTCGAAGCATCCCTTGGGGTGACCCTGCTCACCCGCTCCACCCGCCGCGTGGCCCTGACCGACAGCGGATATAAATATGCCGAAGATACACGGCGCGTTATCGACACGCTGGCCGAAAGCGAGGACAGCCTGCGCAAGGGCAATGCCAGCCCTGTTGGCCACCTGCGCATCAGCGCGCCAATGGCCTTCACCCACCTGTTCATGGGCACGGCTATTTCTGATTTCCTCACGCGCTATCCCGATGTGACGGTTGATATGATGATCAGCGATGATCCCGTGCATTTCGCACGCGAGGAC